>CAZGPO010000303.1:0-2508 GCA_964527745.1 uncultured Dechloromonas sp. | reverse complement strand
GGCAACATCGGCTGCAAGTCGGACGAATCCGGCTACTACCTCGGCGCGCGCGGCATCCGCTACCTGATCCACCCGTCGTCGCCGCTGCAGAAGAAGGCCGGAAAATGGATCATGGCGGCCGAGATCACCGAGACGACGCGGCTGTTTGGCCGCTGCGTCGCCCGCATCGAATCGGACTGGATCGAGAAAGTGGGCGCTCACCTGATCAAGCGCCAGTACTTCGATCCGCACTGGGAAAAGAAATCGATGCAGGTCGCCGGCTGGGAGCGGACGACGCTCTACGGCATCGTGATCAACCCCAAGCGGCGCATCCATTACGGCCCGCTGGCGCCGGCCGAGGCGCGCGAGATTTTCATCCGCCAGGGGCTGGTCGGCGAGGAAATCGACGATGCCTTCGCCAAACGCTGGCCGGTTTTCCAGCATAACCAGCGCTTGATCCGCGAAATCGAACAGCTCGAGCACAAGCAGCGCCGGCAGGATGTGCTGGTCGATGACGAACTGATCTTCGCCTTCTACGATTCGCTCATTCCGGAAGGCATCCACAACGGTGCCACCTTCGACCACTGGCGCAAGACCGCCGAACAGGACAACCCGAAGCTGCTGTTCCTCGCCAAGGACGACCTGATGCGCCACTCGGCGGCGGGCGTGACGACCGAGGCTTTCCCTCATCATCTCAAGGTCGGCGGTATCGACTACGCGCTGAGCTACCATTTCGAGCCGGGTTCGCCGAAGGATGGCGTCACGCTGACCCTGCCGCTGGCGCAACTGAACCAGATTCCGGCGCTGCGCATGGAGTGGCTGGTGCCCGGGCTGTTGAAGGAAAAGCTGGTGCAGCTGATCAAGACGCTGCCGCAGAAGATCCGTGCCAAGCTGGTGCCGGTGCCGGAGTTCGTCGAGGAATTCATCGCCGCCATAGTCGGCAACGACAAGAAGATGAACGCCGGCCTGATTCCGCCGCTGATCGATTACATCCTCGAGGCGCGCGGCCTCAATGCCCGCGGCTGGGCGGTGACGCCGGACGCCTTCCGCCCTGATGCGCTGCCACCGCATTTCTCGATGAACTACAAGCTGATCGACGAACACGGGCGCCAGCTCGATATGAACCGCAGCCTGGTCGCCCTGCGCGGCGAGTGGGGCAAGGAGGCCAAGGAGGAATTCGCCGAGCTGCACGAAACGCCGTCCGAATACACCAAGCTTACCGACTGGACGTTTGGCGAACTGCCGGAGTTGATGGAAGTGCCAGTCGGCAAGCAGACGGTGCTCGGCTATCCGGCGCTGGTCGATGACGGCGAAACGGTCAGCCTGAAGGTTTTCGACTCGGCCGAGGAAGCGGCCGAATCGCACCGCAAGGGCCTGGCGCGCCTGTTCATGCTGCAGTTCAGGGAGCAGGTGAAGTATTTCGACAAAAACGTGCCGGGCCTGAACCAGATGGCGATGCAGTACATGGCGCTGGGGTCGACCGATGAATTGAAGCGGCAGATCGTCGACCTGACTTTCGAGCGCGCCTGCCTGACCGAGCCCTTGCCGACCACGCCGGAAGCCTTCAAGGCCCGTTGCGGAGAAGCCAAGGCGCGGCTCGGGCTCATAATGCAGGAGGTCTGCCGCCTGGTCGGCACGGTGCTGGGCGAATGGCAGACAGTAGTCAAAAAACTGCCGTCCTTCAAGGCGCACGCGGCGGCGCTGGCCGATATTGATGCCCAACTCATGCGCCTGATGGGCAAGCAGTTTGTCACCGGCACGCCGTTCGAGCGCCTGCAGCACTACCCGCGCTACTTTAAGGCCATTGTCGTCCGGCTCGACAAGCTGAAAGCCAACCCGGCGCGCGATGCCCAGCTGATGGCCGAGTATGGGCCGCTGTGGGCCAATTACGAACGTCGCGCCTTGCAGCTCGCCAAGCTGGGCACGCCTGATCCGCAGATCGAACAGTTCCGCTGGCTGCTGGAAGAATTGCGCGTCGGCCTTTATGCTCAGGAACTCCGGACGCCGGTGCCGGTCTCGGTCAAGCGCCTGCAAAAACAATGGGAAGGAATTCAACATGGATAATGTCGTCGGTGCGCTGATGCGCACACTGGCCAGCCTGCGTAGCGGCCGGATCTGGGTTTATGTGCTGGTGCCAGCGCTGGTATCGCTGGTCCTCTGGATCGCACTCGCCATCTACGGCCTCGGGAGCCTGGTCAACTGGCTGCTCACCCATGAGCCGATGACGACCCTGATCGGCTGGGGCGTCGCCTGGCTGGCCACTATCCTTGCTTACATGGGCGCCTGGATGGCGATCTTCGCCCTCGCCTACCTGACCGCGTCACTGCTTGCCGCCATCATCGTCATGCCCCTGCTGCTCAAACGTCTGGCCGCTACCGAATACCGCGACGTGGCGCCGATGGGCAAGGACAGCTTCGTGGCCGCTGCGGTCAACAGCATCATTGCCTCGATTTTGTTCGTGCTCGGCTGGATTGTCACCCTGCCGCTATGGATCGTTCCCGGCCTGTCGCTGGTCTTGCCGCTCCTGTT
>CAZGPO010000302.1:0-2551 GCA_964527745.1 uncultured Dechloromonas sp. | reverse complement strand
AGATGATGCCGATGACGCCGAGCGGCACGCGCATCTTGCCGACCTGGATGCCGGACGGCCGGAATTTGAATTCACCCATTTCGCCGATCGGGTCGGGCAGCGTGGCGACTTGCTCGACGCCGGCGGCCATCGCTTCGACCCCTTTTTCGGAGAGTGTCAGGCGGTCGAGCATCGCGCTTTCGAGGCCGGCGGCGCGGGCGGCGGCCAGATCATCCTGATTGGCGGCGACCAGCGTGGCCTTGTCGCGGCGAATGGCGGCGGCGATGGCGAGCAGTGCGGCGTTCTTTTCAGCGGTCGAGGCCGTGGCGAGGCGGCGCGAGGCGACCCGGGCCTGGCGGCCGACGGTCTGCATGTATTCCTTGACGTTCATGATCTTCCGGGTTCGGCGCAAAAGCACATTATAGCCAGACAAATAACCGGGAACTTCCGGAAGCGGGTAAACTCTTAAACGCAACGATAACGTGGGTTTCCATCGGGGAAATGATGGCTGAAAAACTGATTTTGCCGGCCGAGGTCAAGGTTTGTGCAACCTGCAGCTACTGGGATGGCGAACGCCAGGTAGATGCGGAAATGAAACTGGTCGTCGTGGCGGATCATTGCCAAGGCGAGTGTCTGGTCCAGGCGACCCAGAAACCAGGCATCAACGATGTGCGCAATGAATGCGACTGCATGTGGGAAGATCTCGGACCGGACGACGAAGTGCCGGCCAAGTAGTAGTTATTTCTGTGCGCTCAGGCGCAGGCCGAGGCGCAGAAACTCTTCCCAGATGTTGCCCTGACCGATGCCCTTGGCGAGCCGGTCGATTTTCCCCGCATGTTGTAGCGCCGCTTCGAGCGTTGCGGTCGACAGCCTTTGTACGGCTTTTTTCAGCGGGTTGGCGCGCGGCCCCCAGACCCGCGCTTCCTTGAGCAGCAGGTCGAGCGGCTTGCCGCGGTCGAGGCCGGTGCGAATCAGCGTCAGCGTCCGTATTTCCTCGCTCATCGCCCACAGCACCAGCGGCGGCGGCTCGCCTTCGTGCATCAGGCCGTCGAGGGTGCGCGTCAGGCGCACGATATCGCCGGCGAGCAGGGCTTCGCGCAGGCCGTCGATATCGTAACGGGCGACATTGAGGACGGCTTCGCGAATCTGCGGCAGCGACAGCGCGCCGGCCGGGTAGAGCAGGCCAAGTTTCTGAATTTCCTGATGAGCAGCGAGCAGGTTGCCTTCGACGCGTTCGGCGATGAATTTCAGGCTGTCGAGTTCGGCGCTCTGCTGCTGGCGGCGCAGGCGGCCAGCCAGCCAGCCGGGTAGTTCGGTCAGCGGCGGCGCCATCAGCTTGAGCGCAACGCCGGCATTGACCAGCGTGGTGAACCAGACGGCCTTTTCCTCGCGCCAGTCGAGTTCCGGCAGCGTGACCAGCAGCAGGTTGTCGGGTGACAGGTTGCGGCACCAGTCCTGCAGCGCGGCACCGCCTTCCTTACCCGGCTTGCCGGTCGGGATGCGCAGGTCGATCAGTTTTTTGTCACCAAACAGGGAGAGGTTGCCGCCGGCGGCGAGCAACTGATTCCAGTCGAAATGCGGCAGCACGGTCAGTGTTTCACGCTCGCTGTAGCCCGCCTGTCGGGCCTTGGCGCGGATCGCATCGGCCGCTTCGATGACCAGCAGCGGCTCGTCGCCATAAACGACATAGAGCGGACGCAACTCGCGTTCGAGGTGCGCGGCGAGTTGTTCGCCCTTGAGCAGCATCAGTCGTCTTCTTCGAGGTCGGGATTCTTCGGCTTGATGATCGACAGGCGGCGAACGATCTGGTTGACCAGATCATTGTTCATGTCGCGCCACAGCAAGCCTTCTTCCAGATCCTTGGCGAGCACGGTCGAATCGTCGTAGGTGATGTCGCGCGACAGGTTGATCTCGTTCGGACCAACCAGTTCCTGCCCCTTGTTATTGACGACGCGGAACTTGTAATCGAGTTGCAGGCGAAATTCGCGGACCCGGCCCTGGGCGTTGACGCTGAGAATGGTCTTGATCCGGCTGTCCTGCAATTGCTGGAAAATCGCCTCAGCCTCCTTGGCGCTGTTGACGATCGTCGTCTGGCCGGAAGCGCCGATGTAGCGCTGCATCCAGATGCGGACGTCGGCGGTTTCCGGCAGGGCGATAAACAGCGTCTTGTACGGCAGGTTGCTGCTGTTGGTGCCGCGCAGCTGAAAGCCGCAGCCAGCGAGGAAGGCGGCAGGGAGAGCGGCGAGCAGGCGGCGACGGGAGAACGGCATGGCGGGCCTCAAACGACGATATTGACCAGACGGCCGGGGACGACGACAACCTTCTTTGCCGCCTTGCCTTCCATGAACTTGATAGCGCCCTCGCAGGCCAGCGCCGCGGCTTCGATGCTCGCCTTGTCGGCCTCGGCGGCGACGCGGATCGAGCCGCGCAGGACGAACGGGAACTGGCGGCACGGCGAGCCGGCGCCGAACAATGCCGTGCCAGTCCGCCGGTCGACCACACGCGCGTTGGCGAGGACGTCGGCGAGCTCGTCTGCCGCCAGGCCTTGCAACGCCGGGTACAGCGCCTGCAA
>CAZGPO010000301.1:0-2552 GCA_964527745.1 uncultured Dechloromonas sp. | reverse complement strand
CGCCGGCAAAGCTGCTGCCGTAGCCGCGCCACGCCCGGTTGCCGTGGGTCGGGAGAGTGTCCAGCATGAGCACGGGTTGCAGCGGCGCATCGACGACGCGCAGGTGGATGGTGGCGTTTTCCGCGGGCTTGGGCAGATCGGGGGCGAGCTCGGCCAGCGTCGTGGCGACGACGGCGGCTTCCTTGACCGACAGCGGCGGCAGGCTGAACAAGCGGCTGATGATCGCCGGGTTGCCGGCGACCTCGAGCGGGCCGGCTTCGCCTTCGGCAAGGTCGACATACCACGGCGGCTGAACCGGAATGATCAGCGGCGCCGCCGGCTGGGCGATCAGCAATGGCCGCTGCAGGCCGCGCGCGTCGACGCGCCAGCCAACCGAAGCCGGGCGCGGCTCGCCGGCACCCAATGGCAGGTCGTCGCCGGTGTCGGGATAGAAACGACCGGTGGCGACCAGGCGTTCCAGAACCTCGGCGCCGTGCTTCGGCCCGAGGCCGAAAGCGCGCAGACCGGTTTCGTGCAGGCGGTCGGCCCATAGCGGGCGCAGGATCGCCAGGTCTTCGTCGCTGACGAACTGCGGCGGGTTGATCAGCGCGCGCTCGACATTCCACCATTCCACGGCGCTGTCGGCGAACTTGCCCTTGGCGATCTCGATCCCGAAATGGCGCTGGTCGGCGGTCCATTTGAGGATGTAGAACAGTTGCTGACGGGCGCCGGCCGGCCGCGCCTTTTTCTTGGCCACGGCGATCGACGCGCGGCGCAGGTCCTCGACCCACGACAGCACGCCGGGACTGACGCGATCGGGCGTCGCGCGTTCCTCGATGGCACGTAACAGCATCGCCGCGACGTGCTTGCAATGGCTGCCGACCGGGCAACTGCAACTGCTGACCAGTACCTGCGTGCCCTGCCTGCCGGCGACCAGCTTGGCGATCGCCTGATAGGGTTTACGCGCGCTGCCGGGAATCGTCGCGCGGATGAAATCTCTCTCAATGTCAATGTCGCGCACGACGTCGACATAGTTGCGCGCCTTGTCGAGTTGGCGCTGGCCGAGCCAGTCCTGCAAATGCTTTTCGGTGAAGGTGTCCAGCGAGATCGGCTGCATCCGGGAATCAGTGTAGCGTTGCGCCGAGCAGCGCGGCCAGCAACAGCGCGATGACGGCGAGCCACAGGTTTTGCCGGCGCTGCGCGGTCACCAGGCGTTCGAGCAGCGGCTGCAGATCGGGTGCCGGCTCACGCGCCAGCGCTTGGTGAATCAGGCGCGGCAGTTGCGGCACGGTGCGCGCCAGATAGGGGGCTTCCTGCTTCAGGGCGCGGAGCATTCCGCGCTGGCCGACCTGTTCGCTCATCCAGCGCTCGAGGAAAGGCTTGGCGGTTTTCCACAGATCGAGTTCGGGGTCGAGCTGGCGCCCGAGGCCCTCGAT
Organism: uncultured Dechloromonas sp.; assembly: GCA_964527745.1. Classification (GTDB taxonomy): domain Bacteria; phylum Pseudomonadota; class Gammaproteobacteria; order Burkholderiales; family Rhodocyclaceae; genus Azonexus. The sequence goes on along the minus strand of CAZGPO010000301.1, from coordinate 1,137 downwards.
GTTGAGCAACGTCTTCTGCAGCATGACCAGTTGCGGCTGGATCTCGACATTGAAGCGGCGTGAGGTCTGGAAGAGACGCAGCAGGATCTTGCCGAAGGAAATGTCCTTGAGCGGGCGATCGAAGATCGGCTCGCAGACGGCGCGGATCGATGCCTCGAATTCATCGACGCGCGTGTCCTTCGGCGCCCAGCCAGATTCGATGTGCGCTTCGGCAACGCGCTTGTAATCGCGGCGGAAGAAGGCGAGGAAATTCTGCGCGAGGTAGTTCTTGTCGGAGTCGGTGAGCGTGCCGACGATACCGAAATCGAGGGCGATGTAGCGGCCGTCGGGGGCGACGAAGATGTTGCCGGGGTGCATGTCGGCATGGAAAAAGCCGTCGCGGAAAACCTGGGTGAAGAAAATTTCGACCCCGGCTGCGGAAAGTTTTGGCAGATTGATGCCGGCGGCGCGCAGCTTGTCGATCTGCGAAATGGGCGTGCCGTGCATGCGCTCCATGACCATGACCGTCGACGTGCACCAGTCCCAATGCACTTCGGGCACGATCAGCAGGCGTGAATTGGCGAAATTACGCCGCAATTGTGAGGCGTTGGCCGCTTCGCGCATCAGGTCCAGTTCGTCGCGCAGGTATTTGGCAAATTCGGCGACCACCTCGCGCGGCTTCAGGCGCTTGCCATCGGACCACAATTTTTCGAGCAGCAGCGCGAAATTGTCCATCAGCGCCAGATCGTGATCGATGACCGACAGCATATTCGGGCGCAGGATCTTTACCGCGACCTCATGGCTGCCATCTTCGTCCTTGAGGCGGGCGAAATGCACCTGGGCGATCGAAGCGGAGGCGATCGGCACCGCGTCGAATTCGGCAAAAACCTCGCTTGCCGGGCGGCCATAGGCCTTTTCGATTTCGGCCAGCGCCAGTTGCGAATCGAAGGGTGGTACGCGGTCCTGCAATTTGGCCAGTTCGTCGGCGATATCGGCCGGCATCAGGTCGCGCCGGGTCGACAGGACCTGGCCGAATTTGACGAAAATCGGCCCCAGTGCTTCCAGTGCCATGCGCAGGCGCACCGCGCGCGGCGCCGACAGGTCGCGCCAGAACTGCAGGGTGTTCGCCAGGCGCACCAGACGACCGCTCGGCTCGTG
>CAZGPO010000300.1:274-2579 GCA_964527745.1 uncultured Dechloromonas sp. | reverse complement strand
TTGTCGCTGGCGCTGGCTATCGGCTGGCGCCAGTTCAAGCAACTGCTGGCCGGCGCCCGCGCCATGGACAAACACTTCATCGACGCGCCGGCGACCGCTAACCTGCCACTGACGCTGGCACTGCTCGCCCTGTGGAATACCGATTTCCTAGGTGCGCCGAGCATGGCGATTCTGCCCTACAGCCAGTCGCTCGCCCTGCTGCCTGCCTATCTGCAGCAACTGGAAATGGAAAGCAACGGCAAGCAGACCGACCGCGACGGCCAGCCGGTCGGCGTCGCGACCTGCCCGGTACTCTGGGGCGAAGCCGGCACCAACGGCCAGCATTCGTTCTACCAGTTGCTGCATCAGGGTGGCCGGACCATTCCGTGCGACTTCATCGCCCTGCGCGACAGCGATTTTCCGCTGTCCGGCCACCATATTCCGTTGCTCGCCAACTGCCTCGCCCAGTCCGCCGCCCTCGCCTTCGGCCAGACCGCCGACGAAGCGCGCACCGCCGGCATTCCGGAAACTCTGGTGCCGTACAAGGTCTTCCCCGGTAATCAGCCGTCGACCACGCTGCTCCTGCCCGCCCTCGATCCTTACACGCTGGGCCAATTGATCGCGCTCTACGAGCACAAGGTGTTCTGCCTCGGCGTACTGTGGAACCTCAACTCCTTCGACCAGTGGGGCGTCGAACTCGGCAAACGGCTCGCCAGCAAGCTGATCCCGCTCCTCGAAGAGGATGCCGACAGCAGCGCCTTCGACGCCTCGACCCGCGGCCTGTTGGCTGCCCTGAGAAACCGATGAGCCGCCTTTCGATTCTCTTCGCCACCTCGGAAATGGCCCCCTGGGTCAAGACCGGCGGCCTCGGCGACGTCGCCGCCGCCTTGCCGGCGGCGCTGTACCGCGCCCACCACGACATCCGCGTGCTGATCCCAGCCTATCCGGCAATGCTCGCTGCCCTTCCACAAGCCACCCTGCTCGCCGAACTACCGCCTCTCGCGCCGTCGCTGCCGCCTGCCCGTCTGCTCGCCGCCGAGGCCGACGGCCTGCCGCTGATCCTGCTCGACTGCCCACCGCTTTTCGCGCGCCCGGGCAACCCCTATCTCGACGCGCTCGGCCACGACTGGACCGATAACGGCATCCGCTTCGGCCTGCTTTCGCGGGTCGCCGCGCTGCTCGGGCAAGCCGCCTCGCCGCTCGCCTGGCGGCCCCATGTCGTCCACACCAACGACTGGCAGACGGCACTTGCCCCGGCCTGGCTGCATTACGAAGGCGGCGCCGCCAGCGTCGTTACCGTGCACAACATTGCCTTCCAGGGCAATTTCGCGCCTGGCTACCTGTCCGCGCTCGGCCTGCCCGAACACGCCTGGCACATGCACGGCGTCGAATACCATGGCCAGCTTTCCTTCCTCAAGGCCGGCCTGCAACTGGCGACGCTGATCTCGACGGTCAGCCCGACCTACGCCCGCGAAATCCAGGACGAACATTTCGGCTACGGACTCGCCCCCTTGCTGCGCCATCGCGCCGCTGCGCTGCGTGGCATTCTGAACGGCGTCGACACGGCAATCTGGAACCCGGCTGGCGATCCCGCGCTGGCCGCGCCCTATGCCGCCAACCGGCTGGCAGCGAAGCGCGACAACAAGCGCGCGCTGCAACAGGAAATGGGGCTGGACGTCGTTACCGACCGCCCGCTGTTCGGCATCATCAGCCGCCTGACGCACCAGAAGGGACTCGATCTCGTGTTGACGCTGGGCGACGGGATCACACAACTGCCGGCCCAACTGGCCATCCTCGGCAGCGGCGACAAGATGCTGGAAGCCGGCTTCAGCGCCCTCGCTGCCCGCCATCCCGGGCAGATCGCCGTCCGTCTCGGCTTTGACGAAGCCCTGGCCCATCGCATCGAGGCCGGTGCCGACAGTTTCCTGATGCCATCGCGCTTCGAGCCCTGCGGCCTCAATCAGATGTACAGCCTGCGCTATGGCACGCCGCCCATCGTGCGCGCCACCGGCGGCCTTGCCGATACCGTGATCGACGTCAGCGAGTCCACGCTGGCCGACCGTACCGCCAACGGCTTCGTCGCTGACGGGGAAACACCGCATGCCCTGTGGCTGGCGCTCGAACGCGCGACGCGCTGCTGGCACGACCGCAAGCTGTGGCAACGCATCCAGCAGAACGGCATGCGCAGAGATTCCTCGTGGGAACACGTCGCCCACGAGTACGTAAGCCTGTATCGCGACGCCATCGCCGTCCGCGCCTGAAAATTCCTGTGTCCGAAATCATCATCATCGCCATTCTGGATATTGTCATCCTGCTCACGGTGACC
>CAZGPO010000300.1:0-264 GCA_964527745.1 uncultured Dechloromonas sp. | reverse complement strand
GGGAGACATGGCGCAGTTCAAGGCGCTGACTTCCGCCCACACGGTCATCAGGGGCCGCAAAACCTGGGAATGGCGGCCGCCGCGCCTCCGCCCGCTGCCGGGTCGACGCAATATCATCGTCAGCCGCCAGGCCGGTTACACCGCGCCCGGCGCCGAAGTCGCCGACTCGCTGGAAAATGCCCTGAAACTGGCGTCTACCGCAGCAACCGTTTTCATCATCGGCGGCGAACAGATTTACACCCTAGCGATGGCCGTCGCCGACCG
>CAZGPO010000299.1:0-2616 GCA_964527745.1 uncultured Dechloromonas sp. | reverse complement strand
TCGAAGCGCTGCTGCACGTTCTTGATCAGCCAGCGCGCCTCCTGCAACTGGCCGCTAAGATTGCCATTGCCGCGCCGCTGCTGCGCCAGCACCTCGGCATAAAGCCGGTTGATGCGCAAGCGGGGGTAGGCATCGGGATTGATATAGGCCGTCCATTTGCCCTTGAGCTTTTTGACGATCACGTCCGGCGTAATGTAGCGGGCCTCAAGTTGGGCGAAACGCGCGCCGGGACGCGGATCGAGCTTGACGATCAAGGCATGGGCAGCCTTCAGTGCTTCATCGTCGCATTCTGTAAAGCGCTTGATTTTCAGGAAATCGCGGGCCGCCAGTAGTTCAAGGTACTTTTCGACGATCAGCAGGGCCAGTCGATTCTCGGCGCTATCAGGCAGTGCCTTGAGCTGCAATGCCAGGCATTCCTGCGGACTGCGCGCACCAATACCGGTCGGATCGAGACTCTGGATGTGGCGGAGCGCAATCTCCAGCTCCTCGAGTTCGATCTCGTATTCCGGCGGCAGCGTTTCCCAGAGTTCGGCAAGCGGCGTCGCCATATAACCATCGTCGTCGAGCGCATCGATCAGAAAACGCACCAGGCTGCGGTCGCGCTCGCCAAGCTGGGTCATGCCCATCTGCCAGTTCAGATGTTCGCGCAGCGTCGGGGTGCTGCCGTGGATGTCCTGGGCATCGCTGTCATCGTCATCGTCGCGCCCCGCCCCGGTAAAAGTGCCAGCGTCCGAACTCCAACGGTCGTCGTCGACATCGGATGGCGCCGCAGGAACCTCCATTTCGCGATCGTCGCGCGCATCGCGTTCGGCACGTTCGTCGTGATCGGCGCGCTCGGCCGCATCGCTGCGCGGCGCATCGAACTGCTGGGCAGCGGCAAAAGATTCGGCAGCGCCATCGTCATCGCGCTCGAGCATCGGGTTCTCGAGCAGGTAATTCTCGATTTCCTGCTGCATCTCGACCGTCGATAGTTGCAGCAACTTGATCGACTGCTGCAGTTGCGGAGTCAGCGCCAGATGCTGCGAGAGCTTGAGCTGGAGTGCCGGTTTCATGTGGCGGGGCTGCTACGCATTTCGCTGGTCAAAGCTTGAAGTGCTCGCCGAGATACACCTTGCGTACGCTTTCGTTGGCGACGATTTCGGCAGGACAACCAGCCGCCAGCACATTGCCGGCGCTGATGATGTAGGCATGGTCGCAAATGCCGAGCGTTTCACGCACGTTATGGTCGGTAATCAGCACGCCGATGCCGCGTTCCTTGAGGAAACGAATGATCTTCTGGATTTCCAGCACGGCGATCGGGTCGACCCCGGCAAATGGCTCGTCGAGCAGAATGAAGCGCGGGTTGGTCGCCAGCGCGCGGGCAATCTCGACCCGTCGCCGCTCGCCACCGGACAGCGCTGCCGCATTGATGTGGCGGACATGGTCGATGTGCAGCTCGCTGAGGAGGCTTTCAAGGCGATCGTTGAGTTCCGCAGCGGGAATTTTCAGGAGTTCGAGAACGGCGCGAATGTTTTCCTCGACGCTCAGCTTGCGAAAGATCGACGCCTCCTGCGGCAGGTAGGACAACCCAAGGCGCGCCCGCTTGTGCATCGGCAGGTGGGTCAGGCGCGCATCGTCGACGTAGACCTCGCCGCCATCGGCCGGCACGAGGCCGACGATCATGTAGAAGCAGGTCGTCTTGCCGGCGCCATTGGGGCCGAGCAGACCGACCACTTCACTGCTTTTGACCTCGAACGAGACATCCTCGACGACGGTACGCGCCTTGTACGTCTTGCGCAAACTCCTGGCGGAAAGGGTCGACACCACCGCTTCGCTCATTCGTCGCCTCCGCGCATCACCTGGCGAATAGCGTCGCTCGAGAATCCTCGATATTGCAGAAAACGCATCTGTTTGGCCCGTTCTTCCATGCTCTGCGGCAACTGGTGAAACTTTCTTGACCAGACGGCACGGCAACGTACCGCCTCGTCACCCCCTTCGGGCAGTGCGACATCAATATCCTCATCACTGACACCTTGCTGCCGCAACTCCTGTTTCAGCCGGGCATCGCCGTAGCGCCTGGCACGCGCCACAATACGCTGGGTTGCATAACGCTGATCGGAGAGCAGGCGCTCGGCCTGCAGTCTCTCGAGTACTGCCTCTAGTTGTTCCGCCGACTCTGCCTGCGCCGCCAGCTTGCTCTTGAGCTCGGCCCGGCTGTGATCGCGCCGGGTCAGCAACCGCAAGGCGGCAACCCGCAGCGCCGCAGACGAATCAGGCATCGGCCTTGGCTGCCTTGACCGGCTTGATGACATTGATACTGGCTGCTTCGCGGATGCCAGCCTCGATCTCTGCAGCGATTTCCGGATGCGCCTTGAGGAATTCGCGGGAATTGTCCTTGCCCTGACCGATCTTTTCGCCCTTGTAGGAGTACCAGGCACCGGATTTTTCGACCAGCTTGTGGGCGACGCCCATCTCGACGATTTCGCCATGGCGGGAAATCCCTTCGCCATACAGGATATCGAAAATGGCCTCGCGGAACGGTGGTGCCACCTTGTTCTTGACCACCTTGCCCTTGGTTTCGCTGCCGATGACTTCATCACCCTTCTTGATCGCGCCGATGCGGCGGATATCGAGGCG
>CAZGPO010000298.1:0-2630 GCA_964527745.1 uncultured Dechloromonas sp. | reverse complement strand
CTCGATGAAATCGAGATTGCGGGTGACGATAGTTGCCGCCTGCTCGTAACGCTCGGCAATCAGGTCATGGAAATCCTCTTCGGCGGGCGGGCGCATGGGTTTGAGTCCGAAATCGTCAATGATCAACAAAGGAATCCGGGCCAGCGTGGCGATCTTGCGCTCCACCGTGCCGACGGCGCGGGCGGTGGTCAGGCTGGCACACAGTTGCGCCTGCGTCGTGAAGAGTACGTCGACCCCCTGGCGCACCGCGCAATGGCCGAGCGCCTGGGCCAGGTGGCTCTTGCCGGTGCCGCAGGGGCCGACGATCAGCACTGGCGCCTTCTCCTGCAGATAGCGCCCGGTCGCCAGATCATGGATCAAGGCGCGATTCAGATTCGGCAGGCGTGAGAAATCAAAGCCTTCGAGCGACTTGCCGGCCCGGAAAGCCGCGCGGCGCATCCGTAGCGCGAATTTCTTCTGATCGCGACGCGCCACCTCATCGTGGATCAACAGGGAAAGAAACTCGGTGTACGCCAGCTTTGATTCAAGGGCCTGGCGATTTCTGCTTTCCAGCGAATCGAGGATGCCGGAGAGGCGGAGCTGCTTCAGATTGGGGGCAAGTTCAGGGATGGGATTCATGGTCTTCCTTCAGGATGGAATTGGCCGGTTGGCCGGGAGTTCCCGAGATCGGGGGTCAAGGTCGGGCAAGGCCCGGCGCAGCGCAACCTTGACGCCTGATCTTGGGAGATACGCTCACCCATGGCTGAGCCGGCAGAAAGCCGGATTCAGCCATGGAGAACAAAGCGGCGGGCTCACTGGACGGTGTCAGGGGCGGCAAACAAGCTGGCGGCATTGCGGGCGAAACGGCCTGAATGCGGCACGGTCTCAGGCGCGGTGGCCGCCCAGTCGTCGCTGCGCAGATCATGACCGCCGGCCAGAATCGTCTTCACCGTGCGGTAATACGGCGATTCATGGGCCAGCGCCCGCGCGCAGGCTGCTTCCAGTCGAGCGGGCGCATAGGATTTCTGCAAGCGCAACACGCCTTGCGCGGCGCGCAGCCGTTCGACGATGCGATCAGAGAGCAAACGCGCGATCAATTCGGCACAGGCGGGACCGATTCGGCCGGCCTGTTCAAGGCACCAAGCCCGGTCATGGGCAAAGAAGGCTTGGGCATCGGGCGGCAGATGGTCATTCACGGTGCGCCGATCACCGTGCTTGCGGGTTCGCCCGTGTGCGGCGACGGGTTTGAAGTCATGGTAAATCGTCACCATGCCGTCGGTTGCCTTGAACCAGAGCAGTTTACCGACTAGGCTGAACGGGACAGAGTAGTAGGCCCGCTCAAATTGAAGATGGCAATCGGGATGGACATGGGCTTGCGACCAGACGCCGAGGTCCGGCGCCACTGCCGGCAGTGGCAGGAGGACGGCGCGCTCGATTTCGAAGCGAGAAATAGGTGCTTCGCCGGTCGTGCCGTGCCGTCGGACGCCGGCCTCCTCCATCACCCAGGCCTTGGCCTGGCGGTTGAGGTCAGTGAGGTCACGAAAGGACTTGAGGGGCAGGAAGTTACCCTTCAGATATTTGACGCCCGATTCGACGATGCCCTTCTTCTGCGGATCATGCGGCGGGCACGGGTCGATCTTGAAGCCGTAGCCCTCAGCGCAATCGGCGTAGGAGCGCTGAACTTCCGGATCGCGAAGGCAGGCTTTGATGATGGCGCATTTGGCGTTGTCGATGATGACGCGGGCCGGCACGGCAGCAAACCATTCGAAGGCGCGGCGGTGGCAGCCGAGCCAGGTGGCGACCGTTTGGTCCCAGACAAACTCGACATACTGGTGACGCGAGAAGCAGAGGGTCATGACGAACGCCCAGGTCCGGCGTTGCCCGCCGGCGGGATGTTCAAGCGTTGGCCCGGCCCCGAAATCGACCTGGGCGGCGTCGCCGGGTGCGAAGTTCAGGCGGACCGTGGCCTTTGGCGGAATGTCCTGCTTCAGGCGGTCGAGCATGCGACGCACGGCCGAGTAATGGCCGGTGAAGCCATATTCGCGCTTCAGGACGGTATGAATGACGACGCCGGAAACGCCTTGCGCCAGCCAGCCGGCGATCCGTTCCCGATGTGGCTCAAGGCTGGAAATGGTGGTGGACGCCCGTTTGCTCGGCGCCAGCGCCTCGGCAATTGTGGCATCGTCGGGTGCGGGCTGTTCGCTGGCGAGCCAGTCTCGTTCGCTGGCCAGCAACCGCAGATTGGCAGCTGTCCGTCGGCCCATGAGGCCGTTCTTGGCAATGTCGCGGTCAGAATCGCCTTGCCGCATACGCAGCAGGGCTTGTCGGTAGTGGTGCATTTCGATCTTCCTTCGACTCATCGCTTCCTCGGCAAAAATCGCCGAGGGTAGTGATGAATGGGTGAAATCCGAAATGCCCGTTGCTTACTTCTTCAATGGCAGTGGAACCAATACGGCGATCCGCGGGTGGATCCTATAGGCCGATCACTGACTGGCTCCATTACGCCGATCATGACCTGGATCCTATATGCCGATCATCAAGTGGATCCTATGGGCCGATCACTGACAGCTGGAATCCCCAGGCTTTCGCGTTTGCCTCTTTCAATGCGGCATCAAGCTTGTTTCCGTCGTATAACTTCATGGACGCACCCC
>CAZGPO010000297.1:0-2633 GCA_964527745.1 uncultured Dechloromonas sp. | reverse complement strand
AACTCTCGACCTCAACCTTGGCAAGGTTGCGCTCTACCAACTGAGCTACTGCCGCATATTTCTGGAGGCGCGAGCCGGAGTCGAACCGACCTACACGGATTTGCAATCCGGTGCATAACCGCTTTGCTATCGCGCCCCGCTAAAACCTGTCAAACCTTCAACTAAAAAGGGAAAGCCATGCTTTCCCTCTGGAAAACTGGAGCGGCAGAAGAGTCTCGAACTCTCGACCTCAACCTTGGCAAGGTTGCGCTCTACCAACTGAGCTACTGCCGCTCTGAACGGAGCGCGCATTATAGGTGCTGCAAGGGATTTGTCAACATTCGGTCTTTCATTTCCCTTCGCTGCGTTCCGCAATTTCAGGCCATGCCATGCGCAGATAATAACCCATCGACCACAAGGTCAGGAGCGCTGCAATCCATATCAGCCAGTTGCCCAGGACCCGCGAATCGGTACCCCAGAGCTGGGCATGATAGAGCAGCAAGGGAATCGCAACCATCTGTGCAAACGTCTTGACCTTGCCGAGCATCGAAACGGCAACACTTTTCGAGGCACCGATTTTCGCCATCCATTCACGGAGCGCCGAAATCGTGATTTCGCGACCAATGATGATCGTCGCGACGATCGCATCGGTTCGACCCAACTGGACCAGAACAATCAGGGCAGCCGCCACCATCAGTTTGTCGGCCACCGGGTCGAGGAAAGCACCAAAGGCCGAGGTCTGGTTTAATTTGCGGGCGAGGAAGCCGTCGGCCCAGTCGGTAAATGCCGCCGCCAGGAATATGATGGTCGCCACCAGGTCGCGCTGATGGTTGCTGGCCCAGTCAACCGGCAGGTAATAGACGGCGATCAGCAACGGTATCGCGACGATGCGCAGCCAGGTCAGCAGAATGGGCAGGTTGAAAGGCATTGGCTCAATGTAGGGCGGCGTAGATATTTTCGGCTTGTTCGCGGCTGATTCCGGGAACTTCGGCCAATTGCTCCGGCGATGCTGCAAGGACACCGGCCAGGCCGCCAAAACGGGCGACCAGTGCCTTGCGACGCGCGGCACCGATACCGGGCAGATCTTCAAGCTTCGAAGTCCTTCGCGCCTTGCCGCGCCGCGCCCGATGGCCGGTGATGGCAAAACGATGTGCTTCGTCGCGGATCTCCTGGATCAGGTGCAGCGCCGGATGTTGCGCTGGTAATTGTAACGGCTCGCGGGCGTCCGGGAAAATCAGTGTTTCGAGGCCGGGCTTTCTCCCCTCGCCCTTGGCGACGCCGATCATCGCAAGCTCGCCCAATCCGAGATCGGCAAGCGCTGCATGAGCGCTGGCAACCTGTCCCTTGCCGCCGTCGATCAGGATCAGATCCGGCGCCATGCCTTCGCCGCTGGCCACGCGTTCGTAGCGCCGGCTGACGGCCTGGCGCATGGCTGCGTAATCATCGCCGGGCTGGATGTTTCGAATATTGAAACGACGGTAGTCGGTCTTTTTCATGCCGTTTCCCTGGTAGACCACGCAGGAGGCGACTGTCGCCTCACCCTGTGTATGGCTGATATCAAAACATTCGATGCGGTTAACCGCGTCAGGCATTGCCAATGCCTGCTGCAAGGCCTGCAGGCGCTGTTCCTGCTGTGCAGTTGCCTGATTCCTGGCGACAATGGCCAGCCGCCCGTTTTGCAGCGCCATGTCGGCCCATGCCCGATGCAGAACGGAACGCGCTTCGATGAGCGGGACAGCCCGACCAGCCAGTTCGGCGAGCAACTGGTCGACGTCGCTGCCTTCCTCCGGTTCCGGCCGTGGCAACGCAATGATTCGGGCTGGCGCCGGATGGACGGCGTAGTGCTGCCGAATAAACGCAGCGACCGCTTCAGCCAGCGAACAGTCGCCGGCATTGACCGGGAATTGCGGACGGTCGCCAAGGTGCCGCCCGCCCCTGACCATGGCCAGATTGACGCAAAGCTGCCCACTTTCGCGCAAGGCGACGATGATGTCTATGTCTTCTCCCTTGCTGCTCGAAACGTATTGTTTTTCCTGTACCTGGCGCAGTGACTGAATCTGGTCACGGTAGACCGCCGCCTGCTCGAAGGCAAGGCGACCTGAAGCTGCTTCCATTGCCTTGGTCAGGCGTTTTGTAACCTCCTGTTGTCGACCAAGAAGGAACATCGATGCCAGTTGAACGTCCGCAGCGTAGTCTTGCGCGTTGATATGCGCGACACAGGGACCGCTGCAGCGCTTGATCTGGTAAAGCAGGCACGGGCGCGAACGGTTGGCGAAAACTGAATCCTCGCAGGTCCGCAGGCGAAACATCTTCTGCAACAGATGGATGCTGTCGCGAACCGCCCAGGACGACGGGTAAGGGCCGAAATAGTCGGCCTTGCGATCCGGATTACCACGAAAAAAGCCGAGTCGAGGGTATTCATCCCTGGTTAATATGATGTAGGGATAGGATTTGTCATCGCGAAACAGGATGTTGTAACGCGGTGCCAGCGACTTGATCAGGTTGTTTTCCAGCAGCAGTGCTTCCGCCTCGGTGCGCGTCGATGTGGTTTCGACGGACGCAATCTGGCTGACCATGTGGGCGATGCGCGGGCTTGAGAGGTTTTCCCGGAAATACGACGAAACCCGTTTTTTGAGGTTCTTTGCCTTGCCGAC
>CAZGPO010000296.1:499-2678 GCA_964527745.1 uncultured Dechloromonas sp. | reverse complement strand
TATCGCGAGGGCGTGCATCGCCAGGTTGCCGAACTGGCGGCGCAACTGCCGTCGGTGCGTGCGTTGCACTTTGTCGACCGTACGGCGATTGCCTGGCAGGCCAAGGATGTCGGCCGTGATACGCTGGTCAGATATCATCTGGGCAAAACCCTGCTCGGCTTGCCCTTCGTGGCCGAGCGGCGCAATGCCCTGTATCGAAAACTCGAAGGCAGTCTCGTCGATCTGGCGTCAATCAGGCGTTCCCATCCCTCGCTGCGGAATGTGGTGCCGGTGCTGGCCTCGCTTTTGGCCGAAAGGAAAAACTGAATGTTGGCAATCATTGGTGGCAGCGGACTGACGACGCTGTCCAATCTCGACGTTTCGCATCGCGAAGTGGTCCGCACACCCTACGGCGAACCTTCGGGCGCGCTGGTTTTCGGGCAGATCTGCGGCAAGCCGGCGATGTTCCTGCCGCGTCACGGTTACGGACACACGATCCCGCCGCATGTCGTCAACTATCGGGCCAATTTGTGGGCGCTGCATCATCATCGGGCGACCGGCATCATTTCCGTGGCTTCGGTCGGCGGCATTCATGGCGACCTGCAGCCGGGCGACATCGTCATTCCCGACCAGATCATCGACTACACCTGGGGTCGTAAATCGAGTTTCTTCGACGGTAACGGCACCCCGGTCACCCATGTCGATTTCACCGAGCCTTATGACGCCGAGCTGCGCTGCCGGGTGCGCGAGGCTGGCGCCGAGTTGGGCATCGCGATGAAGGATGGTGGCGTCTATGCCGCGACACAGGGGCCGCGTCTTGAAACTGCGGCCGAAATCGATCGCCTGGAGCGCGATGGTGCCGATCTGGTCGGCATGACCGGGATGCCGGAAGCGGTGCTCGCCCGCGAACTCGATCTGCCCTATGCGGCCATCAGTGTCGTCGCCAATCATGCTGCGGGGCGCGGCAGCAGCGCCCGCGGCATCCACTTCGAAAGCCTTGAAGCGGTCCTCCAGGAAGCCATGGGCCGCGTGCGGGCGGTGATCGAAAAACTCGTCAGCTCGCAGGCCGATTGCTCATCCGGCGGCTAATCCTGACTAAATCTTTAGACGCTCCATCAGTTCGGTTTCGAGCTGGATGCGGCGCTTGCTCTGATCGAGGTCGCCGCCACTGATCAGGAAAACGTCCTCGACCCGTTCGCCGAGGGTGGAAATCTTGGCCGTATGCAGATTGGATCCGTGCTCGGCAATGGTCTTGGCTACCGTATAAAGCAGTCCCGGACGGTCGGCAGCGGCCAGGGTCAGGACGTAATGTGAACCTCGTTCGTCAGCCCGGATTTCGGCTTCGGCCTTGATCGGGAAATGTTTCACCTGGCGTGAAAGGCGACCCGACGGAGGCGCTTCCAGCGGCGCCTGCTGGACGAGCCGGTCGGTCAGTTCGTGCTCGATGTAGGAGATCATTTCACGATCATTGTTGTTCGGTGCGACACTGAGCACGAAGAAGCTGTCCAGCGCGTAGCCGTGCGTCGTCGTGTGAATCTTGGCATCGACGATGCTATAGCCGGCGCGCGGGAAAAAACCGACGATGCGGGCGAACAGGTCTGGCTGGTCCCTGGTGTAGACCATCACCTGCAGGCCTTCGCCTTCGTGGTTGAGGCGGGCCCGGACGACCGGTTTTTCGTTGAAGATGCGGTAATGCAGCGAGCGGGTATGCCAGGCGATTTCCTCGGCCGAATGGCGCAGGAAATAGACGGTGTCGAGCTGGTTCCACAGGCGCTCGTGTACCGTTTCCGGTAGCGCGAAGTAGCGCAGCATGCGGATCGCCTCGGCCTGGCGTTCGGCGATGATGCCGGGTGGCGCCGGCGGGGCGTCCTGAACGAGATGTTCCAGGGTCAGATAGTAAAGGTCGGAAAGCAGTTTGCCCTTCCACTGGTTCCATACCTTCGGGCTGGTGCCGCGGATATCGGCGTGGGTCAGCAGGTAGAGGGCGCTCAGACGGCGCCGGGCGCCGACCAGCCGGCTGAATTGGGCAATGACCTCGGGGTCGGACAGATCTTCCTTCTGCGCAAACTGGGACATGACCAGATGCTGACGAACGAGCCAGACGACCAGTTCGGTGTCTTCAGAGGAAAAATCGTGTTTTTCGCAGAAGATTCTGGCGTCGACCGTACCGGCCTGCACGTGGTCGTAAGTCGTCTTCCAC
>CAZGPO010000296.1:0-489 GCA_964527745.1 uncultured Dechloromonas sp. | reverse complement strand
TCTGGCGTCGACCGTACCGAGTTCGGAGTGGTCGCCGCCACGGCCCTTGGCGATGTCGTGGAAGAGGGCGGCGACATAGAGCAGCCACGGGCGATCGAACTCGGCGATGATCCGCGAGCAGAGCGGGTATTCGTGTTCGAACTCGGTCATCGTGAAGCGCCGGAGGTTGCGCAAGACCTGCAGGATGTGCTGGTCGACCGTATAGACATGAAACAGGTCGTGCTGCATCTGGCCGACGATGCGTCCGAAGGCCGGCAGATAGGCGCCGAGGATATCGAGCTGGTTCATGCGCCGGAACTCGTGGAGCACCCCGCGGCTGCCCTGCAGCAGCTTGACGAGGGCGGCGCGGTGCGCGGGTTTGGCGCGAAACGCCGGTGTGATGAGTTCGCGTGCACGCCACAGGGCGCGCAGGGTGCGGGCCGTCATGCCATGCAGTTCGGAGTTTTCCTGCATGACCATGAAACTGCCGAGGATCAGCGTCGGGTCGAG
>CAZGPO010000295.1:0-2683 GCA_964527745.1 uncultured Dechloromonas sp. | reverse complement strand
AGCAGCGTGGCGATCTGGAAGACTTCGAGCGCGCTCCCGGTCAGCTCGTCCTGAACGCTGAGTAGCGCCCAGCCGAACAGCACGGCCAGTCCGACGCCGGCGGCGAGGCCGATGAATAGCGCCTGCCGGCCGCGCCCGGTAGCGTCGTTGCCCTTCAGCCAGGCGTAGAGAATGCCAGTAATCAGGAAGGCTTCGAGGCTTTCGCGCCAGACCACGAAAAGGGCATTACCCATGCTGCGCTCCGCTTATTTGGCAACGATCCGGCCCTGGCCGGTGGCCGGGTGAAAGTCGTCGAAGAACTTGTAGGTGCCCGGTTTCATCGGGTGAAAAACCAGGTTGCGGGTGACACCGGGTGCCATCACCAGTTCCTTGCGCAATTCCAGGCTCTCGAATTCCGCAGCCCCCGGCCCCTCGTTCGTCACCTCCAGCCGAAAACGAATATTGGCGGGAACCTCCAGCGTTTCAGGGATGAGCCGGCCGTACTTCATCAACAGCTTGATGGTCGGCATGTCGTCGGCAAATGCCGGCCCTGCACTTCCTACGGTCGCGGTCGACGCCAGAAAAAGGCCGAAAACTACGGAATGGAGAGCATGTTTCATGAATGCCTCAATAGACGATGTTGGCGCGCAGACCGAACACATAGGCTGACTTGGCGTCCGGGTTGGCACCACCCTGGGTCAGCCACTGGAAGTCCGGGCTGAGTTCGAACTGCGGCGAAATGTGGTAGCGATAATAGATTTCGGCCACCGTCTCGGCGCCGCTCGGTATGAACGAGAAATCGGCAATCCCGTCGCCATTGATGTCGATTTCAGGATTTGAATTCTCGTAGGCGCTGCCCGCCTGCAGCCAGGCACCGCCGATGCCGAGCGTGTCGGCGCCACGACCCCAGTAACTGCCGTTGAATTCTGCACCCACTGACACAGCCTGATTGAAGGGCGCTTCCCCCTGCACCAGATTGCCGTAGCGGCCGAACAGGGTGATGCCGTCGTCGACGCGCTGGTCGACGGAGAAGCCGATGCCCGTATGCCTGGCCGTCGTACCGTTGAAGTCGACCGCCTGGGAGCGCGTCCAGGTGTAGGCGCGGTAGTGGCCGGTCAGCCCGCCGAACAATTTGAGTTGCGTTTCCGCCTGCGCCATGTAGAGCGGCGAATTGAAGCTTTTCTGGTAGTTGGAACCATAATCACCGGCACCGAAGGCGCCAACGGAAAGCCGCCACGGTTGCGTCTTGTCGGTCTCGTTGACATAGGCCGCGATGAAGCCCGGCTGGAAGCCGTTGGCGTCGACCCCGGCTTCGCCGCCGGCATCGAGCAGCGGGTTGTGCACGAATACCGAATTCAGGTACTGCTTCGCTTCGTCGCCAGCCGCCACGTTCTGGTCGAAAAATCCGAAGATGTCCATCTTGCCGAAGGTGATTTCCAGCTTTTCCCGCGAATTCGGTTTGAAGCCGCCGACGGGCAGAGGAATGGTGGCCTGATACCAGGCCTGCCCGAGAATGACCACCGAGTCGTCCGGGTTGGCGCCGCTGGCGCGGAAGGCCAGGGCATTGGGCGCACTGGCGAAATAGCCGAGGCGGGCAAAGGCTGTGTTGAGGCCTTGTCCCTGGCCAATGCGGAAGCCGCCGAACAATTTTTGCTCGATGTCGCCGATCGGCTCCAGCGGCAGTTCGACAGTGACATCGGCGCGATAGTTGAGCTGGGTGCCGGCATCTTCGGTGCCTGAGGGCAGGCCGCTGGCGCCCTGGATGACCGTGGCCAGCGCGGCGGTCGCCTTGATGCCTTCGAGCGACTCGATGACCTTGACCGGCTTTTTCATCGCCAGAACGTCATTTTCGGTAGCTTTCAGGCGTGTCGTCAGTTCCGGTTCGTTTTCGGATATGCGGTCGTTGTCGAGGCTTTTGGCGACATTTTCGCTTTCAGCCTTGAGCGTTTTCACTTCCTTCACCAGTTCGGCGTTGCGCGCTTCCAGTTTCTCCAGGCGGGTGGCCAGTTTTTCCAGTGTTGTGCTTTCGCTGGCAGCGAACGCGGGCATGGTCAGGCCCGCCGCGACCAGCGCGGCGGTGAGTTTGACAAGGCGCATGATCAGTAGCCGCCTTTTTTACCGATTCCGACATAGGTGAATTCGTACTCGACTTCGAAGGGCTTGAACCACGGACGGACGCCGGTGGCGCGGTCGGTATGGCGGCCGAAATGGGCATGCTCGTTGGCCGACGGCGGCTGGATGGTGTACTTCACCTTGTACTTGCCGGGGCCGGCCAGCTTGATGTTGTCGCCATAATGCGGGCCGTCGTTGGCGACCATCGGCATGAAATCGCCGGCCACCTTGTAATCGCCGCCGATTTTCGAGACTTCATATTTGATGACGAGGTAGGGAATCCAGGCGCCTTCCTCGAAGCCGTTCGGGTTGTTGGCCAGCGCATGGATGTCGGCCTCGATGTGGATATCGGATTCCGACACCTTGCGCATCATGCCGTCCGGTTCCATTTCGACGGCTTGCAGGTAGACGGCGGCGATTTCCATGCCGGCCTTGCTTTGCGGTACGCCGATCGGGTATTCGAGGGCGAATGCGGGGGTGGCGAGGGCGGCGGAAAGGGCCAGCGTGGAAATGAGGTTTTTGGCGTTGAACAAGGCAAGACTCCAGTTTGGTTGTGGCTGGCTTGCCCGGATGGCTGGCTGGCTGTGGGAAG
>CAZGPO010000294.1:0-2698 GCA_964527745.1 uncultured Dechloromonas sp. | reverse complement strand
GGCGGCGGCGCCAACATGGATGTGCTGGTCGCGCTCGGCACCAGCATGGCCTGGGGGTTCTCGACCGTGGTCACGCTGTTCGGACTCGATCAGCACGTCTATTTTGAAGGCGGAGCGGCGGTGATTACGCTGGTCCTGCTCGGCAAACTGCTTGAAGCACGGGCCAAGGCGCAAACGTCGGAAGCGATCGAATCGCTGATCCGCCTGCAACCGAAGACCGCGCGCATCGAGCGCGACGGGCAGTGGGTCGAGATTGCCGTCGATGCGCTGATGCCCGGCGATATCTTCATGGTGCGCCCGGGCGAGAGCGTACCGGTCGATGGCGAGGTCGTCGACGGAAAGTCCAGCATCAACGAAGCGATGCTGACCGGCGAAAGCATGCCGGTGGGCAAGGTGGCAGGGGACAAGGTGTTCGCGGCGACGGCCAATGGCCAGGGCGTATTGCATTGCCGGGCGACCGGCGTCGGCGAACAGACGCTGCTGGCCGGCATCATTCGCCTGGTCGGCGAAGCACAGGGTTCGAAGGCACCGGTCCAGCGTCTGGCCGACCGGATTTCGGCGGTATTCGTGCCGGTCGTCTGCGTCATCGCGCTGCTGACGTTCGCCGGCTGGTGGCTGTATGCCGGCGATTTCGCCGAGGCGCTGGTCAATGCCGTCGCTGTCCTCGTCATTGCCTGTCCGTGCGCGCTCGGTCTGGCGACGCCGACGGCGATCATGGTCGGCACCGGGCAGGGCGCGCGCGCCGGGATCCTGGTCAAGAATGCCGAGGCGCTGGAGCGTGCGGAAAAGATCGCCGTGCTGGCACTCGACAAGACCGGCACGCTGACCCGTGGCGAACCGCAGATGACCGACATCGTCGCGCTCGGCACCGATGCCGACAGCGCGCTGCGTCTGGCGGCGGCGCTCGAACAGGGTTCGGAACACCCGCTGGCGCGGGCGGTTCTGGCGCGCGCCGCGACGGTTGCGGTCAACCCGGAAAAAGTGACAAATTTTATTGCCACATCGGGCCATGGCGTTGCCGGCGAGATCGCCGGGCGTGCGCTGCGTCTGGGCGCGCCGGCCTGGTTCGGCATGACCGACGATGCGGCGATCCTCGAATTGCAGAAGGCCGGCAAAACCGTCGTCGTGCTCGAAGAGAATGGCATGGCACTGGCCCTGTTCGCCATCGCCGATGCGTTACGCCCGACTTCGCGGGTGGCGGTCGAGCGCCTGCGCGCCCGCGGTATCCGGGTCGTCATGCTGACCGGCGATAACGCGGCGACGGCGGCGGCGATCGCCCACGAAGCAGGGATCGACGAATTCCGCGCCGGCATCCTGCCTGGCGACAAGGCGGCCGTGATCGGCGAGTTGAAAGCGGGCGGGCTGGTGGCGATGGTCGGCGATGGCATCAACGATGCACCGGCACTGGCGGCGGCCGATGTCAGCTTCGCCATCGGTGCCGGCTCCGACGTTGCTGTCGAGGCCGCTGACCTGACGCTGATCCGTAGCGACCTTTGTGGTGTCGACGACGCCATCGAACTTTCGCACGCGACGCTGAGCAAGATTCGGCAAAACCTCTTCTTCGCCTTTATCTATAATGTACTGGGGATTCCACTGGCGGCCTTCGGCTGGCTCAACCCGGTCGTCGCCGGTGCGGCGATGGCGATGAGTTCGGTTTCCGTGGTGTCGAATTCCCTGTTGCTGAAGCGCTGGCGCCCGCGTGGTCGCTAGTTGCGGGAAGGGATAGTCTGGACGAAAACGAAAAACTGTCGTTCTACGAGGCGCTGCTGGAGAGCATCGCGCGGGTCGTCTATCGCCTGAATCTGGAGACCGGTCGCTTCGAATACCTTTCCGGTGCGGCGTCCAGTCTGTTCGGGCTGGAGCTGGAAGCGCTACGCGATGCCGGCATGGACATGATCGGCAGCCATATGTTGCCCGGCGATTATGAAGCCGCGCTGGCGCGGATCGCCGAAGTGGCAGCGAGCCGACCGGGGCAGCGCGCCTCGCTGGTCGTCCATTACCGGCTGGTTGGGGCCGATGGCAAACTGCGGCATTGCCATGATTCGATGATGCTTGAAGTCGACCAGAAAGGCAGGCCGGTGGCGGCTTTCGGCGTCGTCGTCGATGTCAGCGAGCGGATCCGGGCGGCGGAGGAGATCCACGAAAAGGAAACGCAGTTCCGGTCGACGATGGAAGCGGCACAGGTCGGGATCTTCCTGCTGCAGAACGGTATCTTTCGTTATGTGAACCC
Source organism: uncultured Dechloromonas sp. (assembly GCA_964527745.1). GTDB lineage: Bacteria > Pseudomonadota > Gammaproteobacteria > Burkholderiales > Rhodocyclaceae > Azonexus. The sequence goes on along the minus strand of CAZGPO010000294.1, from coordinate 468 downwards.
ATTTCTGACCAAGCTGTCCGGATATGACGAGGCTGAACTGGTCGATCACCTTGGCCCGCTCGACCTGCTCGTTCCCGAGGACCGTGCCATGGTTGCCGAACAGATGCAGCGGCGAGCGGCCGGCGAGGCGGGGAAACCATACGAAATCAGGTGCCTGCGCAAGGATGGGTCGACTTTTCCGGCCATCATTCTCGGTTCGCCGGCGACCTACAACGGACAGCCGGCATCGGTTGGTACCCTGCTTGACGTTTCGGCACAAAAGGAGGCCGAATTGCGGGCCTGCGAGCTTGCCGATTTCGATCCGCTGACCGGTCTGCCGAACCGCAGGCTGTTGCGCGATCGCTGTACGCAGTTGCTGGCGACGGCAGAGCGCGAAGAGTCCGAGATGGCGCTGATCTTTCTCGATCTCGATCACTTCAAGCGGGTCAATGACTCGCTCGGCCACAGCCTTGGCGACGAACTGCTGTG
>CAZGPO010000293.1:0-2704 GCA_964527745.1 uncultured Dechloromonas sp. | reverse complement strand
GACCACGATCCTGTCGCACTATTCGATAGTCATAATTTCCGGCATGGGTAAGGGCCATTCCTTCACCCGCACGTACGCTTACTCTCTGCAGCATTTCTGCCGAAGCCGTAGAGAAACGCAGGGAACTGCCCGACAAACTGCCATCCCCCAGCAAAGCCCCAAGAAGCCACGGATCTACCGGGAGTGAGTCCCGATGGCCGAACCGCCCGTTGTGCGGCTCGATCCATAACCGGTTACGATAGCGAACGCTATCCAGCATCCGGATAATCTTATCGGTATTCAGCACCCGTGGCGTAACCCAACCCCGGTAATACACCTGCCAAAGGTGCTCAGCGCAGCATTCCGCGCTTCGACCATCGGAGAAACCCACCCGAAAGACCTTCCGCATGCCTTGTGGGAATACACCGGTCACAATCGAGGGCCTTCCATCAATCGACGCCAATGCATCTCCAACGGCCAACTGCCCCATCTGCTTCCAGCCCGTCACTGTACGGATCCGCGAATTCAGGGGCTGCGCCTTACCCATTGATGGCCTGCCGGCGACGATGATCAGGTCGCCGGGCTGGAAACCGGAGGTCTTCTGGTCGAGATCGACGAAGCCGGTCGGCACCCCGGTGATGTCGGAGGGATTGTCGCGGTCGTGCAATTCCTGAATGCGCTCGACGACCTGCGTCAGCAAGGGATTGATATGGACGAAACCCTCGTTGTGTCCGGCGCCTGCTTCTGCGATCTTGAAAATCTTGGACTCGGCTTCGTCGAGCAAGGTCTCGGCATCACGGCCCAGCGGATTCAGCGCATCGGCGGCGATTTCGTCAGCGGTAGCGACCAACTGACGCAACACCGAACGCTCGCGCACGATCTCGGCATAGCGCCTGATATTGGCTGCTGAAGGGGTATTGGCCGCCAGCTCGCCAAGATAGGCCAGTCCGCCGGTCTGATCGCCCTCCCCGGCCGCGTCGAGCGCCTCGGCGACTGTAACGACGTCGGCCGGCTTGGCATGCTCCAGCAGATTGCGAACCTGGCGGAAAATCCGCCGGTGCTCGTCGCGATAAAAATCAGTATCGGTTACCAGATCGCCGATCCGGTCCCAAGCCTGGTTGTCGAGCAGGAGCCCACCGAGAACCGACTGCTCGGCCTCGATGGAGTGCGGTGGCACACGAAGCTGGTCGAGCGCTGAATCGGCAATTCTGGGCTTTGGGGGACGCTGGTTCATGGCCGGTAGTGTAAATTAAAAAGGCCCCGCTTTCGCGAGGCCTTTTCGTGCGTGAAGCAGACCGAATTACTCGGCGACCACCGCCACGGTGATGTTGGCCAGTACGTCGGTGTGCAGCGCAACGTCCAGCGGGAACTCGCCGATCGCCTTGAGCGGACCGTCCGGCATGCGAATAGCAGCCTTGTCGATCTCGAAGCCGGCGGCCTTCAGCGCATCGGCGATGTCGGCATTGCCGACGGAACCGAACAGGCGGCCATCCATGCCGGCCTTGCGGGCGACGGAAACGGAGAGACCGGCCAGTTTGTCGGCAACGCCCTGGGCAGCCGCCAGCTTTTCGGCAGCAGCCTTTTCGAGTTCGGCGCGGCGCGCTTCGAATTCAGCCATGGCGGCCGGCGTGGCGCGCTTGGCCATACGTTGCGGGATCAGGAAATTGCGGGCATAGCCATCCTTGACCTTGACGATGTCGCCGAGGTTACCGAGATTGACCACCTTGTCGAGCAGAATGATTTGCATTTTTCGTCTCCTCGCTTATTGATGGTTATCGGTGTAGGGAAGCAGGGCCATGAAGCGTGCACGCTTGATCGCGGTGCCCAGCTGGCGCTGGTAGCCGGCCTTGGTGCCCGTCAGGCGCGCCGGCATGATCTTGGCGTTTTCCTGGATGAATTCCTTCAGCACATCCACGTCCTTGTAGTCGATCTGTTCGACCTTTTCCGCCGTGAAGCGGCAGAACTTGCGGCGCTTGAAGAGACCGCCACCGCGTTTCTTTTTCTTGTCGTCATCCTTCTTCTTGAAGAATCGAGCCATTTTCATTTCCTTCCAAAAATTCGATTGTATTCACATGCAGCACGGGCGTTTTGCTGTTGCGGCTTCTGGCTGCGAGAAATCCAGTCACGCTGACTGCCCCGCCAAGGGGGGCTGCCTGCAGCCAGCGGGCGGGTTCGCCCAGGGCCAGAACAGCAATTTCCACTTCCACCAGGCGCTCTGTATCATTTTCGATCTGCGCGGATGCGTGCTGCAGCATTCCTTCGCTGACCGGTACGCCGGCCGGGGTATGGCGCAAGGCCTTGCGCGCGACCAGTTTGCCGGAGAGTTCGATACAGTTCAGCCGTTTTTCCCGTACCAATAGACTTTATGCAGCGGCCGCTTCTGTCGACTCGGCCGGCGCAGCATCGCCACCAGGCATCATCGACTTCGATTTTTCTTCCTTCATCATCGGCGAAGGTGTCGTCACGGCAGCCTTCATCTTGACGGTCAGGTGGCGTAACACGGCATCGTTGAATTTGAACGAATGCTCGAGTTCGTTTAGCGTTTCGCCATCGCACTCGATATTCATCAGGACGTAGTGTGCCTTGTGAATTTTCTGGATCGGGTAGGCCAGTTGACGACGGCCCCAGTCTTCCAGGCGATGTATACTACCGCCCTTGGCAGTCACGGTAGCGCGATAGCGCTCGACCATGCCGGGCACCTGTTCGCTTTGGTCCGGATGGACGA
>CAZGPO010000292.1:0-2737 GCA_964527745.1 uncultured Dechloromonas sp. | reverse complement strand
ACGCGGTAGAGCGTCTTGTCCTGAATCATCACCTGCTGGATCACCGCCTCGACCCCCATGAATGCCAGTTTGGCTTTCTGGTTGTCGGCATCTTCCGGCGAACTGAAGGAACCGGCCTGCAGGAAGAGCGGGGTCTTGCTCTCCTTGGATTCCTCTTTCTTTTCTTCCTTCTTCGGCTCGTCCCTGGCTGCCGGCTTACCCCCCTTGTCCGGCACCGCATCGGCCTTGCCCGGCAGAATGTCGTAGAACTGGAAGCGCTTCTCGGGGATCGGATCGCCCGGCTTGCCCGGCAGGGCCAGCGGCTGGCCATCGTCATTCTGCGGTGTAGCCTTGCCGTTTGCCGTGGCACGGCCCTCCGGCGTGGCCGGCGGCGCCATCACGTGCTTGTTGAACGGCAGCGGCGACTTGTTCATGGTCCAGACCACGGCGGCAGCGATGCCGACACCGATCACGAGACCGATGAACATGCCGATCAGGGTACCGCCGTGCGCCTTCTTTTTGGCCGGCTGGCTTCGCTTGCGTTTCATGTCACGGCTCATCTTGTTTCCCTTACATCGATTCAGGACAGCTCACGCCCAGAATGGCCAGGCCATTGCGGATTACCTGACGAACGGCGGTGGCCAGCGCAACGCGTGCATCGCGCAATACCGCATCGTCGACCAGCATGCGCTCGGCGTTATACCAGCCATGGAATTCGCCCGCCAGATCCTTCAGGTAGAAAGCGATCAGGTGCGGTGCCAGGTCGCGGGCAGCATTTTCGATCACGTCATGAAATTCGGCGAGCTTGTTGGCGATGGCCAGTTCGCGCGGATTGTCGAGGCGCTTGAGGTCGGCTACGGCCAGCGTTTCGGTATTGCCATCCCACTGCGCAATTACCGAACAGATGCGGGCATGGGCGTACTGGATGTAATAGACCGGGTTCTCGTTGGTCTGGCTCTTGGCCAGGTCGAGGTCGAAATCGAGGTGCTGGTCGGACTTGCGCAGCGCATAGAAGAAACGGCAGGCGTCGTTGCCGACTTCCTTGCGCAATTCGCGCAGCGTGACGAACTCGCCGGAGCGCGTCGACATCGAGGCTTTCTGGCCGTTGCGATAGAGCACCGCGAACTGGACCAGCGCCACCTGCAGCTTGTCGGCATCGAGATCGAGCGCCTTGACCGCGCCGGAAACGCGCGGAATGTAGCCGTGGTGATCGGCGCCCCAGATGTTGATGACCTTGTCGAAGCCACGCTCGAACTTGTTCAGGTGATAGGCGATGTCGGACGCAAAATAAGTGTACAGGCCGTTCTCGCGCTGGACGACGCGATCCTTCTCGTCGCCGAAGGCGGTCGACTTGAACCACTTGGCACCATTCTGCAGGTAGATGTGGCCCTTCTTCTCCAGCAGATCGACGCAGCGGGCGACCAGGCCGGTGTCGTAGAGCGCCTTTTCCGAGAACCAGACATCGAAATGAACGCCGAATTCCTCGAGATCGTCGCGGCAATCGGCCAGCTGTTCGGACAAGGCATGCTGATGCACATAAGGCCAGTCGCTGCCGAGCAGTTCCTTGGCGCGGGCGATCAGGGCATCGAGATGCAGTTCGCGCTGCTGCTTGGCCTCGTCGTCGGCGCGCTCGGCAGGCGGCAGACCTGGCGTGCCGGCAGTTACAGCTTCCGCCGGCCGAACGTACTTGGCACCATGCGCCCCTGTCATCTGCGCCGCCATGTCGCGCACATAGTCGCCCTGATAGGCGTTGGGCGGGAACGGCACGCTGACACCATGCTGTTCAAGGTAGCGCAACCAGGTCGACAGGCCGAGGATATCCATCTGCCGGCCGGCGTCATTGACGTAATACTCGCGCGTCACATCCCAGCCGGCAAAGGCCAGCAGGCTCGACAGCGAGGCGCCGTAGGCTGCGCCACGGCCATGGCCTACATGTAGCGGGCCGGTCGGGTTGGCCGAGACGAACTCGACCTGCACCGTCCGGTTGCCGCCGAGTCGCGAACGGCCGAAATTCTCGCCCTCGACAAGTACCGCGCCGACCACATCGACCTTGGCCCGTGCATCAAGCGTGAAATTGATGAATCCGGCGCCGGCGATCTCTGCCTTGCTGACCAGCACCGAAACCGGCAATTCGGCCAGCAACTGGCCGGCGATTTCACGCGGATTCTTCTTCAGCGCCTTGGCCAGTTGCATCGCCAGATTGGTCGCAAAATCACCGTGCGTCGGATCGCGCGGCCGCTCGAGATGGATCGGCATGTCGCTGGCAGTTGGCGCAACACTGGCCAGCGCCCTTTGCAGGAGCTCGGTCAGCTGGGATTTGACATCATGGGCCATTGATTCGGGGCGTAACAGACAAAATGAAGATTATACGCTGCCACCACAGACATGCCGCAAATGGACAGGCGCCCGGAAAGGCTTGGACTGGCGCGCATCTCACCACCGGCAAAAGTATGTGTCAGCCGAACCGCGCTGCACGAAGCATCCAACCCAAGCGAATGTCGATTTGGTTCGATTTTTTCGGTCGACCGCAACAGACCCCACAAAACCGCTGCAACATGAGGCTAATTGCCTTGCTGCGTGTTAACATGCTCGTTTGACTTTTCGCGTGGCCAGCCCGCGCTCCTGCCGTTCATGCGCATCTTCCGCCTGCTCAAGATTGCCGCCGTCGCCAGCCGCTATGGCCTCGACGAAATGGTGCTCGAGCACGAGCCGAGCGGTCGTCTGGTGCGCCTGGCGAACACCCTGCAGTTCTGGCGCG
>CAZGPO010000291.1:0-2741 GCA_964527745.1 uncultured Dechloromonas sp. | reverse complement strand
AAACTTTCAAAAAAATATCATCCTGATAGCTGTAAAAATAAAAATATAAAAGAATGTGAAGAAAAGTTTAAAGAAATAAACGATGCTTATAAAATTGTTTTAGAATATGTAGGAAATTACAAATATTCTTTTGAAAAAGAAGATATTAAAAAAACAAAGATAGAAAAGCTGTATCGTGAACACATAAAACGTTTTTATGACGGGTGGTGGGATGAGCTTTAATGTTTCTGGAATATTTGATGAGTTTGCTTTAGACTATGATAAATGGTATGAAAAAAATAAATTTGCTTATTTTTCGGAACTTGATGCTTTAAAATGTTTCCTTCCTTTAAACGCAAAAAGACCGTCATCAAGGACGTGTTCCGCCACGGTGACGCGATCTTCAAGGAGAAGCAAGACCTGCTGCGCAAGACCATCACTGGCGAGTACGAAGCGCTGATCAAGGCCGAGACCGACGACGGCAAGCGTCGCAAACTGGAGCGCCAGCGCGACAAGGAGCTGCGTGAAGCCGGTCGCCTTATCGCCGAGATGAACGGGCCGTATGCCCCGCTGCGCCGCTACGGCGACTACGTGGTGGTCGCCAAGTCGCAGAAGTACCGCGACGCGGAAGCCGCTGGATCGGTTGACGCCAAACTGAAGCGCGACGAGAACCACTACGTTGTCGAGTTTGCCGAGACGCTGTACGAGGCCGAGCGCCTGCAAGGGGTGCTGGAAGGCAAGTTCGGTAAGGGGATGGTCTGGGCGGGCGAGAAGGAAACCGCCACGGAGCAGTTCGGCGAGCTGCCGTTCATGGCGGTGCAGCGCCTGCGCAAGATGGTCGACACGGACCTCGATGGTGAGCTGAACACCAAGTCCAAGCGGGTGCTGAACAAGCTGCTGGTGGACCTCTACATCTCGACGCTGCACGAAGCCAACGCACGCCACTCGGAGCAGAAGCGCCAGTTCGTGAACCGGGCAGACCGTGACACTGCGGCCAAGGACATGATGCGGGCCTTCGCCACACAGGGGCGGGCCGACTCGCACCTCGTGAGCGCGTTGCAGTTCAACTCCGAGATTGTCGACGAGATGCAGAAGCTGCGCAACGAGGCCAAGGCCGAAGGCGGCGACAGCAAGCTCAAGACCCGCCTGCGCAACGAGATTTTGCAGCGCCACATGATGGACCTGGACTTCCGCGAGACGCCGGTTCAAGACAAGCTGATGTCGCTCAACTCGTTCTGGATGCTGCTCACCAGCCCCGGCTACTACGTGCAAAACGCCACGCAGGTCATGATGATGACCCAGCCGGTGCTTGCCGGTAAGTTTGGTCAGAACCGCTCGATGCGCCAGCTCATGCGCGGATACCAGGACGCAATGCGGGTGCTGAAGGGCAGCTCGTGGAACGAGGCGGCGGACCTCTCGCGCTTTAACGGTACAGCCGACGAAAAGGCGATGCTCATCGAGCTGCAAGCGCGCGGCACGCTGGACTTCGGTATCTCGGCAGAACTGGGTTACTGGGAGTCGCGTGGGGAGATCAGCAAGGTCTTCAACCAAGTGATGCGCAAGGTCGGCATGGGCACCCGCAAGCTGGAGGTGCTGAACCGGATGTCGTCGGCGCTCGCCGCCTACCGCCTGATGTACGACCAGACCACCGGCACCCAGGCCAAGCGCCACGCGGCGGCGCTGGACTACGCGGACTCGATTATCAAGGACACCCACGGCGACTACAGCTCGACCAACGCGCCGCGTTACCTGCGCATGATGCCCAAGGTGATGACGCAGTTCCGCAAGTTCCAGTTGATCCAGTTGAGCCTGTTCGCCAAGGTGATCCACGGCTCGATCAAGGGCGCAAACCCTCAAGAAAAGCGCGCCATGCGTGCTGCACTGGGCTACCTGTTCATGAACCACGCGCTGCTGGCCGGTGCTGTGGGCGTGCCCGCCTCGGCCCTGCTGGGGGCGATTTACGCGATCGCCGGAGATGACGACGACCCGAACGACTGGGAAGTGGATGTGCGCCGCGCCATCGGCGACAAGGAGATGGCCGACCTGATCCTGCACGGGCTGCCCTCGCTCATCAACATCAACATGAGCAACAAGATCGGCGCCGGGACGATGCTCGACCCGCTGCCCTTCGTGGAGTACGAGGCAACCCGTGGCGGCTACGAGAAGGCTGTGACGGCTGCGATGGGTCCGCTGATCGGGGGTCTGGGCGCCCAGGTTGTCGACGCCTTCGGGCGCATCCTCAATGGCGATGTGGCGCAAGGCACGGCACAGCTCCTGCCTCGTGGTTTCCGGGACGCGGCACGCGGCTTCATGGCAGCGCAGGACGGCATCAAACTGCGCAACGGGCAGACCGCTCTCACGCCGGAGGAACTGAGCTTCTACGACTCGCTGATGATGGGCCTGGGCCTGCCGACCCTGAAGACCACGAGCCGCACGGAGACGCAGTTCAAGTCGCAGCAGTACGAGCAGTTCTTCCGCGAGCGCGTCACCAAGTTGAAGCGCCAGTACAGCGAAGCCTACGAGGATAACGACCGCGAGGCGATGCTGGAAGCCCGTCAGGCGTGGGCTGAGATGCAGGCGAGCCGCAAGAACCTCGGGTTCAAGGTGCAGCCGCTGTCCGATCTGCTCAAGGCGCCGCGCGAGAAGGCCAAGGCTGAAGCGAAGCTGGAGAACGGCATCCGCACCACTGAACAGGCGCGTGGGTTTGTGCAATCGCTTCAGTAGTGCTACGATGTAAGTAAGTTGATTCCATCGACTTCTCC
>CAZGPO010000290.1:0-2759 GCA_964527745.1 uncultured Dechloromonas sp. | reverse complement strand
TCTTCGTTCTGGAATTGCTGGTGAAAGTCGGCGACGTCATCGCGCGCGACGACAACGTGCTGACGCTGGAGACCGGCAAGGTGGCGCTGGATATTCCCTCGCCGGCCGCCGGCCGCGTCGTGGCGATCCATGTCACAGCGGGCGATACAGTTGCCGAGGGGGCGCTCCTGGCAAGCCTGGAAACAATTTGACCAGACCCTGCCAGATCCCTCCTGACTCGCCCGCCTTCCCTACTTTGGGAATTCGACCACCATGCCGTTGCGGATTTCCCGCACGCCCCTGACGCTGCTCGCCAGATCCAAAGCACGCCGCAACGAGTTTTCGTCGGGCACGGTGCCGCCGACGGTGACCACGCCGGCATTGGTGTGCACCCGGAAGCGACTGCCGGCGAGACCGATATCGGTGCGCAACAAGGTTTCCACCTTGTCGTTGAGCGCGGCGTCGGGCGATTCCCCGGCGCTGGCGGTGGCTTGCGGATTTTCGATGGCAAATGCGGTCAGACCGAGACCAGCGGACAGACTGACGGCGATGACGAGGACAGGCACGAAATTACGCCGGATCATGAGCGCTCCTTTCACGTTGAACACGCAATGTGCTACGCGAAGTCCGTGCCAGGTTTATTTTTTAATTATTAATCAATTACTTGTGAATTATTTGCGAATTCCAGAGGCATCCATTCGTCGCCCGTGAGCGACAGGGAGGCCGCCCGCTGCCGGCTTCGCTACTCGGGCGCTGCCGGTTCGCCTTCGCCACGGAACATGGCCGGGGTCAGGTCGTATTTCTGCAGCAGACGGTAGAACTCGGTCCGGTTGCGGTCGGCGATGCGCGCGGCTTCGGCGACATTGCCTTCGGTCAGCTTGAGCAACTGGACCAGATAATTGCGCTCGAAACGCTGCTTGGCTTCGCTGTACCTGAGCGCCTCCATCGTCGGCAGGCGCAACGCGCGTTTTACGAGGGTCAGCGGAATCAGCGGCGTCGCGGTCAGCGCGCAGCTTTGCTCGACGACGTTGTAGAGTTGCCGCACATTACCCGGCCACGCGGCGGTGGCCAGCGCCTCCAGCGCGTCCGGCGCGAAGCCGTGGATGGTCTTGCCGTACTTGGCGGCGATCTGCTGGACGAAATGCGCCGCCAGCGGCGGAATGTCTTCGCGGCGCTCCTCCAGCCGGGGCAGCGTCAGGGAAACCACATCGAGACGGTAGTAAAGATCCTCGCGGAACTGCCCCTGCGCCATCGCTGCGTCAAGGTCGCGGTGGGTCGCCGATAGCAGACGGACATCGACTGCCTCGGTCTGCGTCGCGCCGACCGGACGCACGGCGCGTTCCTGCAGGACGCGCAGCAGCTTGACCTGGAGCGCGAGGGGCATGTCGCCGATTTCGTCGAGGAACAGCGTGCCGCCATTGGCCGCCTGAAACAGGCCGGAGCGCGTATTGCCGGCGCCGGTAAACGCACCCTTGACGTGGCCGAACAATTCGGACTCGAGCAATTGCTCGGGAATCGCCCCGCAGTTGATGGCGATGAACGGCCCCCTGGCGCGCGGACTGGCGCGGTGGATGGCGCGTGCCAGAACCTCCTTGCCGGTGCCGCTTTCGCCGCGAATCAGCACGCTGGCATCCGACACGGCGACCATGCGCGCTTCGGCCATCAGTTCGGCCATGCGCGAACTGCGAAAAACCATGCCGCCCAGCCATTCCTCGGAGTGCACACCGGCGGCAAGCGGATCGGCAAATGCCTCGCTCCCGCTCGGGGCTGAAAGCTGCAGGGCCTGGTCGATCTTTTCCAGCAGGATCTGGCTATCGAAAGGTTTGGTCAGGTAGCCGAAAACCCCGCGCGAAGTGGCGTCGACCGCATCGGGGATGGTGCCATGGGCGGTCAGCAGGATCACCGGCAACGTCGGCCGGACGCTGCGAATCTCCTCGAACAGGGCGAGGCCATCGCGCCCCGGCAGGCGCACGTCACTGACCACCGCGCGCGGCGGATCGACGGCGATGCGAACCAGCGCCTCCTCGGCGGAAACCGCCGATGAAACCCGAAATCCGCGTGCGCGCAAACGGATGGACAGCAGACGAAGAATGTCTTCGTCGTCATCGACCACCAGGATGTGCGCGCCGCCAGCGTTAGTTTCCGAACTCATTGCACACCACCGGCCGGACGCCTGGCCCGCGGCCGTTGCGGCAGAGTACGTTCGATATCGGCCAGTTCGTCGATCTTTTCCTGCAATTCAGCCGCCTTGCGCCGGCTCTCCTTCAATTGCTGCTCCTGCTTTTCGACCTGCGCTTCGAGCTTCTGGCGCTCGCCATAGTTTTCGGCCAGCAGGCGCGCCAGCGGATGCAGGCTGACGGCGTCGAGTTCGGTCGATTTGAGAACGCCATCGAGCAGGCCCAGTGCCTTGGTCAGCTCCTGCTGCCCGTGTGCAAGGCCAAGGACCATGGCCATCCGGACCTGGTTTATGGACGTTGGCGGCAGTGCGGCGAGCTGCGCGCGTTCGCGGCTGATCTGCGCCGGCGTCATGCGCTGCAAGATCTGGTAATAGTTCAGCGCCACTACGTTGCTGTTTTCGCTGACCGCAACCGGCGCAACAATTGCTGGCGGCGCGACGACGGTTGGCGGCACGGTGGAACAGGCACCGAGCAATATCACCAGCAAGGTCGCCGATGTTGTGAACGCCGTCTTGCGAAAACACCGCTCCGGGGAGTTACTTGTTTTTTTCATCACTACTGTCCGGTTAAAAATTGAATAGATTCAGTTGGTTGGATAGAGGC
>CAZGPO010000289.1:0-2764 GCA_964527745.1 uncultured Dechloromonas sp. | reverse complement strand
AGATGCCGCACCTGCGCGGCTGGTCGGTGGCGCAGGGCAAGGCCTACCTGCCGGCGGTCGGGCGCCATGAGGTGCTGGTCGTCGATGTCGGTACTTGGAAGGAAGTCGGCCGCATTCCGGTGCGCGGTCAACCGGTGTTCGTCATGGCGCGGCCGGACGGGCGCCAGGTCTGGGTCAATTTCGCCTTCCCTGACAACGCCAAGATCGACGTCATTGACACGCTGGCCGGCAAGGTCGTTCATCGCATGGAACCGGGCAAGGGCATCCTGCACATGGAGTTCGCACCGCGGGGCGAAAATGTCTGGCTATCGGCGCGCGACGACAACAAGGTGGTGATTTACGACACGATGAGTTTTGCGCTACTCGGCCAGATCGCCGCCGACAGCCCCTCTGGAATCTTCTTCACCGCGCGCGCCCAGCGCATTGGGTTCTGATGGAAAACGCGCTTGAGTTCCGCTTGCTGAATGAGTTCCAGCGCGATTTTCCGCTTTGTCCGACGCCCTTTGCCGAACTGGCGACACGCCTCGGCGTCGGTGAACGAACGGTTCTCAGCGAACTCGAGAAATTGCGGCGCGAAGGCAAGATCTCGCGGGTCGGCGCGGTCTTCGCGCCAAAACGGATCGGCGCCTCGACGCTGGCGGCCATGGCGATCGCACCGGAGCAGCTTGAAACCGTGGCTGCCACGGTCAACCGCTTTCCCGAGGTCAATCACAACTACGAGCGAGAGCACCGTTATAACCTGTGGTTCGTCGTCACTGCCGCCAGCGAAGGCCGCTTGCAGGCAACACTGAAGGCGATCGAAGAAGCGGCAGGACTCCCGCTGCTCAAGCTACCGCTGCTCGAAGAGTTTCACATCGATCTCGGCTTCCCGCTGCATGGTCACACGTGCAAGACAAAAGCGACGGCGCGCGCCGTGCAGCCCGCCGCGCCGATCGACGAAGCCGGACGACGCCTGGTGTCGGTGCTGCAGGAAGGGCTGCCACTGTTCATGCGGCCGTTTGCGCTGATCGCCGAACGAATCGGCGCCTCGGAAAGCGAAGTCATGGGGCGCATCGGCAACTGGCTCGACGACGGTGCCATCAAGCGTTTCGGCGTCGTCGTCAGGCATCGCGAACTTGGCTATACGGCCAATGCGATGCTAGTTCACGACATTCCTGACCACCGGGTCGCGGAACTTGGCCGCGCATTGGCCGAGGAGCCGGCGGTGACGCTCTGTTATCGGCGGCCGCGTGTGCTGCCAGGCTGGCCTTACAACCTGTTCTGCATGATCCATGGTCGCGAACGCGCCGAAGTCGAAGCGATCATCGCCGAGCTGCGGCAACGGCATGGTCTCGCTGATTGCGCCCATGACGTCCTGTTCTCGCTGACCCGCTTCAAGCAGAACGGTGCGCGCTATGCCTGAAATCGACGCGGTCGACCGGCAAATCATCGATAAATTACAGGGTGATTTCCCCCTCTGCGACGAACCGTACGCAGCGGCTGCAGCGCAACTCGGCATTTCCGGCGATGAACTGCTGACCCGTTTGCAGCGCCTGCTCGACGCCAAGGTGCTGACCCGTTTCGGGCCGATGGTGCAGATCGAGCGCATGGGCGGCGCCTTCGTGCTCGCCGCGCTGCAGGTGCCGGAGGCGCGCTACGACGAAGTGACCGCGCTGGTCAACGCGCTACCGCAGGTCGCTCACAACTACCGCCGTGAGCACACGCTGAACATGTGGTTCGTGCTGGCGACCGAAACACCGCAGGGTATTGCCGATGCCATCGCGACGATCGAACGGGATACCGGACTGCCGGTCTTCGCTTTCCCCAAGGAGCGCGAGTACTTTGTCGAAATGAAGCTGGCGGCCCGCGTATGAGCGATCGCGCGAAACTCGACGCCATCGACCGTGCGCTGATTGTCGCCACCCAGGGCGGTCTGCCGCTGGTGGCCCGACCCTACCAGTTGATCGGCGAGCAGATCGGCATTGCCGGCGAGGAAGTCAGGCGCCGTCTGCAGGCCATGCTCGATTCCGGCATCATTCGCCGTATTGGCGCCGTGCCGAACCACTACGCGATCGGCTGGACAGCCAATGGCATGACCGTCTGGGATGTGCCGGATGCGCGCGTCGATGACCTTGGTGCTCGCGTCGGCAGTCTGCCGTTTGTGACCCACTGCTACCGTCGTCCGCGCGCCTTGCCGGCCTGGCCGTACAATCTGTTTGCGATGGTGCACGGAACTTCGCGTGACGAAGTACGTGAAAAAGCCGTAGTGATCGCCGAATTGCTGGGCGAAGACTGCCAAGGCAGCGACGTGCTGTTCTCGACGCGCATCCTCAAGAAAACCGGCTTGCGGATCTGAAGCGGCTTTAGGCGTGGCACCCTGCCTTCCTGGCATGCGGTGTGCCAAATTGGCAGTTTCATATTCTGATATAAATCAAATAGTTGTTGTTCGTTGATCGATATGCCATGCCAGAGTGGCATGTTCGGCATTGCGGGGCTATTTTTTCGTAAGGCCTGTTTTTTGTTTTTTATCAATGAGTTATAAAGGTTTTTGATTGTTGGCATGGAGCATGCTTTAAGTCTCGCGCCTGGGCAAGTGTCCGGGCCGTCTCTGCCTTTGCGGCAGGGCGGTGAATCCATATTTTGAGAGGTTATATATGATGAAGCTTTCGACAATTGCTGCCCTGGTTATCGTTTCCGCTGCTACCAGCGCCTATGCCGCTGACCAGAAGGGTATGTCCGGCATGGACGGCATGTCCGGTATGCAAGGCATGCAGGGTCAGAAGGG
>CAZGPO010000288.1:0-2806 GCA_964527745.1 uncultured Dechloromonas sp. | reverse complement strand
AAATGAACATCGAGCAAGCGCGCTTCAACATGATCGAACAGCAAATCCGGCCCTGGGAAGTGCTTGATCCGCAGGTGCTCGACCTTCTTTTCGTCGTCAAGCGCGAGGACTTCGTACCAGCTGCCTACCGCAATCTGGCATTCGCCGACATGGAAATCCCGATCGGCAGCGGGCAGGTCATGCTGGCGCCGCGCGTCGAAGCCCGATTGATGCAGGAACTCGACATCAGGAAGACCGACAAGGTGCTGGAAATCGGTACCGGCAGTGGCTACATGGCGGCCCTGCTGGCAGCCCGCGCCGACCATGTGGTCAGCATCGAATCACGTCCGGAAATTGCCGAGTTCGCGCGCCAGAATCTTGAGCGCGCAGGTGTCTCCAATGTCACGATCGAGGTCGGCGACGGTGCCAACGGCTGGGCTCAGCGCGGCCCCTATGATGCCATCGTTATTTCCGGATCGCTCCCGACATTGCCCGATGCACTGCTCAATCAACTGCGTCCCGGCGGCCGCCTGGCCGCCATCGTCGGCGAAGCGCCGGTCATGGAAGCGCAACTGGTAACCTGCAGCGCTGAAGGCGCTTACAACACGATCAATCTTTTCGAAACCGTCGTCCCCGCACTCGACAGCGCGGACGCTAAATCCGGATTCTCATTCTGATGGAACAGATGCGCCCCAAACAGCTGGCGGAATGGCTGTCCGACAGCACCCGCGAGAAGCCCGTCCTGCTGGATGTCCGCCAACCTTGGGAATTTGCGCTATGCAATCTGCCCGGGTCGCTGCACATCCCCATGCACATGGTCCCGCTACGCAGCAATGAACTGAAGCGTGACGACAAGATCGTTGTCATCTGCCACCATGGCCATCGCAGCAATCAGGTAGCCAGGTATCTTGAACAGCAGGGATTTTCCTCGATCATCAATCTGGCGGGCGGCGTCGCTGCCTGGTCTGACGAGGTTGATCCGAATCTACCACGCTACTGAGGGCACTATGAAAAGACTCGTCTGGCTGCTCGCCGCTCCTCTGTTCTCCTCCCCGCTGTGGGCCGCCGACCTGGTGCAAATCTACCGCGATGCTCAGGCCAACGATGCGACGTTCGCAGCAGCCAAGGCAACTCTGGAAGCCGGCCGCGAAAGATTGCCGCAGGGACGCGCCGGGCTATTGCCGGTCCTGTCGCTGAGTGCCAATTCGTTCTACAACCGGAACGAAATTTCCGAACACAATGGGCCGACCCTGTACAAGCCGAATTACAACAGCAATGGCTACACGCTGACCTTGACCCAGCCCCTTTTCCGCTGGCAAAACTGGATCGCCTATGACCAGTCCAAATATCAGGTTGCTCAGGCTGAAGCCAACTTCGTCCAGGCCGGACAAGATCTGATCCTGCGCACTGCCCAGGCTTACTTCGATGTGTTGTATGCGATCGAAAACCTGAAAGCGATACGCGCCAACAAGACGGCAATCGAACAGCAGCTTGAATCGGCAAAGAAAAATTTCGAGGTCGGCACGGCAACCATCATTGATTCCCAGGAAGCGCAGGCTCGTTTCGACCTCGCCACCGCCCAGGAAATTGGTGCCGAAAACGATGTGGTCGTCAAGAAGCGCGTCCTCGAAGCGATCATCGGCAAGGAAGCAGGCGAATTGGCGCCGGTGCGCCGGGATGCACAAATGTCGCCGCCGCAACCTGCCGACATCCAGAAATGGGCCGCTGCCGCCGAAAGCGACAGCATCAACGTCCAGCTCCAGCAGGCTGCCCTGGCCATTGCGTCTGGTGAAGTTTCCAGGCAGCGGGCGGGCCATTACCCGACTGTCGACCTGGTGGCCAACAAAGGCACGTCGACTACCTTCGGCTCGACCGGGCTCGGCATGCTCGAGACCAATTTCGAGAATGTCGGCGTTCAATTAAACCTGCCGATCTTCCAAGGAGGGGCAGTGGTTTCCCGCCAGAGCGAGGCCAGCGCCAACCGCGCGGCATCCGAAGCCAATCTCGAGGCTGCACGCCGTAATTCGGCCCTTTCCGCCCGCCAGAACTATCTTGGCGTGGTCAATGGCCTGGCGCAGGTTCGCGCACTCAGGGCGGCGCTGGTGTCATCGCAGTCGTCACTTGAATCGACCCGGCTGGGCTTCGAGGTTGGCGTACGCATCAACATCGACGTGCTCAATGCCGAAAACCAGGTCTACGTCACCCGCCGCGACCTCGCCAAGGCCGCCCTCGACACGATTATCGCGCAATTCAGGCTGAAAGCGGCGGTCGGCACCCTGAGCGATGACGACGTGATCGCCGCCAATACCTTGCTCGACTCCACCGCAGTTAGCCAGCAGTAACGACCGACCGAATCAGCGCCACCGTCCGCTCGGTTGCGCCGCGATGCGCGGCGGCGAAACGTACAGCGGCATTCCGCATCTCCGAGCCTTCTGCCACCTCTGCAAACGCCCTGCTAATCGCCTTGGCCAGCCCTGCAGGATCGTCAACCCGGATCGCCGCGCCCGCTGCAATGGCATCTTCGGTCGCCCGCTGGAAATTGAGAGTGTGCGGCCCGATAACGACCGGACAACCGCACGCCGCGGCTTCGATCAGGTTCTGACCGCCGAGCGGCAGCAGGCTGCCGCCGATGAAGGCGATATCCGCCAGAGTGTAGTAGGCGGCCATTTCGCCCATGCTGTCCCCCAGCCAGACCTGCGTATCTGCCGCCGGCATGCCGGTACTGCGTCGGACAAATTCAACGTCATTGCGCGCCAGCAGCTCGGCAACTTCCGCAAAGCGCTGGGGATGACGCGGCACGATGACCAGCAACGGTGGCGGCTGCCCG
>CAZGPO010000287.1:2314-2866 GCA_964527745.1 uncultured Dechloromonas sp. | reverse complement strand
ACCAGCTCGGCAAATCGGTTGGCGACATGTACGAGGGCGCGATCCTTCCCGGTCTGATCCTTACCGGTCTCTACGTCGGCTACGTCGTCCTGCTGACCATCATCGCCCCCAGCCGGGCACCGGCCCTGCCGCCGGAAGCGCGCACTCTGCGCGGCGTCAAGCTGATGGTCCGCGTCATCACCACCATGGTGCCGCCGCTGCTGCTGATCTTCCTCGTTCTCGGCACCATCTTCCTCGGCATCGCGACACCAACCGAAGGCGGCGCCATGGGCGCCACCGGCGCCCTGATCCTCGCCATCGCCCGTCGTCGCCTGTCGTTCAAGCTGCTCAAGCAGGCGATGGAAACCACCGGCAAGCTGTCGTCGTTCGTCATTTTCATCCTGGTCGGCTCGACCGTCTTCGGCCTCGTCTTCCGGGCGGTCAACGGGGATCTCTGGGTCGAGCACCTGCTGCTCTCATTGCCCGGCGGCCAGATGGGTTTCCTGATCGTCGTGAACATCCTGGTCTTCTTCCCTTTGGGCCACTCTTCTCCGAGCGAAGTGAAGGAGACTA
>CAZGPO010000287.1:0-2304 GCA_964527745.1 uncultured Dechloromonas sp. | reverse complement strand
GGTCAATATCCTGGTCTTCCTGCTCGCCTTCTTCCTCGACTTCTTCGAACTCTCCTTCATCATCGTGCCGCTGCTGGCGCCGGTGGCCGACAAGCTGGGCATCGACCTGATCTGGTTCGGCATCCTGCTCGCGGTCAACATGCAAACCTCGTTCATGCACCCGCCGTTCGGCTTTGCACTGTTCTACCTGCGCTCGGTCGCGCCGCCGTCGATCAAGACAACCGACATCTACTGGGGTGCCATTCCCTTCGTCTGCATCCAGATCATCATGGTCGCGCTGATCGTCGCCGTTCCGGGCATCGTCAGCTACGGCGAGCCGACCAGCAAGACCAAGGGGCCGGGCGACGGCTCCGATCTCGGGGGGCTGATGCAGCAACAGGGCGCGGAAGGCGCCAGTGGCGCGGGGACCGATCCGGGTGCCGAATTACTCAAGCAATTGCAAGGCAAATAGACCGGGCATCCGCCCGACAATGATCGACGGGGCTGCGGCCCCGTTTTTCATAGTCAGTGCAAATGGCCGCAATAGTCCTTTGCAACTTGAAAACGCATTGCCGCAAGTCCAGAATATTCATACAGTAACCAATCCCAAGAGGAGATCGACATGGATATCGGCATCAACAAGAAAGAACGCGAAAAGATCGCCAACGGGCTGTCTCACCTGCTGGCCGACTCCTACACCCTGTACCTGAAGACGCACAATTTTCACTGGAACGTCACCGGTCCGATGTTCAACACGTTGCACGTGATGTTCATGGATCAATACACCGAACTGTGGAATGCGCTGGACATGATCGCCGAGCGAATTCGCGCGCTCGGCTTTCCGGCGCCTGGCACCTATCGTGAATTTTCCAAGCTGACCGTGATCAAGGAAAGCGAAGGGGTGCCCAACGCGACCGAGATGATCAAGCAGTTGGTCGCTGGTCAGGAAGCTGTCGTCAAGACGGCGCGCAGCATTTTCCCGGCAGTCGGCAAGGTCGGCGACGAACCAACCGCCGATCTGCTGACCCAGCGCATGCAGATCCATGAAAAGAACGCCTGGATGTTGCGCAGTCTGCTCGAAGCGTAAGCCGCAAACCCGGCACCGGAAAAAATAAAACCCGCGAATTTCGCGGGTTTTTTGTCGTCGACCGTAACAGTTACCGATGGCGCTGCAGGAAGCCGTCCATGCGGTATTCGGCAACACTGAACCACGCATTCTGCGTCTTGCGGTACTTGTCCCATTCCGTGTAGATTTTTTTGAACGCCGGGTTCTTGGCCGATTCGTCAGCGTAGAGCTGCTGCGCGGCCTTGTAGGCGGCTTCCAGGATCTCGTCGGGATAGGAGTTCAGCTTGACGCCGTTCTGCAGCAGGCGCGACAGGGATGCCGGATTCTTGTGGTCGTATTCGGCCATCATCGTCACGTTGGCTTCATAGGCGGCCGCCTGGAATGCTTCCTTGTATTCCTTCGGCAGCTTTTCCCACTCCTTCTTGTTCACGAAGAAGTTGATCATCGGACCCGGCTCCCACCAGCCCGGGTAGTAGTAGTGCTTGGCGACCTTGAAGAAGCCGAGCTTTTCATCATCGTAGGGGCCAACCCACTCTGCGGCGTCGATCGTGCCCTTCTCCAGTGCCGGGTAGATGTCGCCACCGGCAATCTGCTGCGGCACAGCGCCAAGTGCGGCAAAGACGTTGCCGCCGAGACCGGCGATCCGAATTTTCAGGCCCTTGATCTCGTCAAGGCTCTTGACCTCCTTGCGGAACCAGCCGCCCATCTGGGTGCCCGTATTGCCGCCGGCAAAATGGATGACGTCGTAATTTGCATAGAAATCATTGAGCAGCTTGTCGCCGCCGCCATAATAAACCCAGGCGTTCATCTGGCGGTCATTCATGCCGAAGGGCATCGCGGTACCGAAGCCAAAAGTCTTGTCCTTGCCGACATAGTAGTACGAGCAGGTATGGCAGCACTCGACGGTGCCCTGCTGCACGGCGTCGAGCGCCTGCAGGCCGGGAACGATTTCGCCGCCGGGAAAAACACGGATGTCGAACTTGCCGCCGGTCAGGGCGCGCACCCGGTTGGCCAGCGTATCGGCGCCACCGTAGATGGTATCCAGGCTCTTCGGGAAGCTGGACGTCAGGCGCCACTTGACGGAGGGCAGGGACTGGGCGATGGCCGGCGCGGCGATGGTGGCGGCAGCACCGGCAGCGGCGCCGACGGAAGCTTTCTTGAGGAAATCACGACGTTCCATATATTGTCTCCTTGAGGTTATTGGGAATGTCAGGTTGTTGTGTAGCCGTTCAATTCTAACCAAAACTGCAAGCATGGTG
>CAZGPO010000286.1:0-2871 GCA_964527745.1 uncultured Dechloromonas sp. | reverse complement strand
ACCGGCGCGCTGGTCCTGACCACCGGCAACAAGTCGGAAATGGCCGTCGGCTACTGCACCCTCTACGGCGACATGGCCGGCGGCTTCGCGGTGATCAAGGATGTATATAAAACCCTGGTCTATCGTCTGGCACGCTACCGGAATACGATTTCGCAAGTCATCCCGGAAAACATCATCGTCCGCCCGCCATCGGCCGAACTGAGACCTGACCAGACCGACCAGGATTCTTTGCCACCCTACGAAGTGCTCGATGCCATCGTCAGCGCCTACATGGAAGAAGACCGCAGCCCGCGCGAGATCATCGCCGCCGGCTTGCCGGAAGCCGATGTCCGCCGTGTCGTGCACCTGTTGCGCATTGCCGAATACAAGCGGCGCCAGGCACCGGTCGGAATTCGCATCACGCCGCGTGGCTTTGGCAAGGATTGGCGGTATCCTATTACCAATCGTTACCGCGACGAATTTTGATCAACCGCACAGGAACCGAACATGAAGAAAATCGAAGCCATCATCAAACCGTTCAAACTCGACGAAGTGCGCGAGGCGCTGTCGGAGATCGGCATTACCGGACTGACGGTCAGCGAGGTCAAAGGGTTCGGGCGCCAGAAGGGCCACACCGAGCTCTATCGCGGCGCCGAATATGTCGTCGACTTCCTGCCCAAGATCAAGATCGAGATCGTCGTCAAGACCGACCACGTCGAACCGGCGATCGAAGCGATCATCAAGGCGGCGCGCACCGGCAAAATCGGTGACGGCAAGATTTTTGTGATGCCGGTCGAGCAGGTCGTGCGGGTGCGTACCGGAGAGACCGACGAAGAGGCAATCTGACCCGAAGGGGGGGCGAATGGACGAACAGGAATGCTTCGATATTCCTGCATTGCGGGCAGAGTTGCTGGCAAATCTGGGTTCGCACGCCGACGTCTACCCCGCCCACGTCGAGCAGAGTTTCCCGCGCATTCTCGCCAAAATCGTTGCGCTGTGGGGAAAGCCGGAGCTGGAAGAGTTCCTGTCCAGCCTGATGGTCTCGGACCGCCCCGGGCGTCAGGGCTTTCCGCCTGACGTGGCGATGGAGATTTTCCGTCTGTCCATGGTGCATGGTTCCCTGGGCTTTACGCCGAAACAGGCGGCGGGAACCGGGTGGTCCGGTATCGAGGACGCCGAGCTCTTCAAGCATGGCGTCGTCAAGGGTAAGCATTAGAGCTTTTTCTGCGTCCGTAGCAGGACGATAACCGCACCTTCGCCGCCATCCTGCGGTTTGGCCTGACAGTAGGCCAGGATTTCGGTTTTCTGCATCAGCCAGCCGCGCACCAGGCGCCGCAGCACGGCATCCTTGCCCGGCGAACCCAGGCCCTTGCCGTGAATGATGCGCACGCAACGCACGCCATGCTTGAGCGAATATGCGAGAAAATCGGCCAGCAAGTGGCGGGCTTGCTCGCGGTTGAGGCCGTGCAGGTCGATCTCATCCTGGATCACCCAGCGTCCGCGCCGCAAGTCGCGCAGCACGGTGTTGGCCAGACCGTTGCGCAGATAGCTCGGTTCATCGCCGCCTTCAAGTCGATCCTGAAGCGTGATCGGCCCGTGCAGGCTTTCGTGCAGCGCCGCACGCTCGTCGGCCAGGTGTTGCAGCGGGCGCGGCGGCGGCAGCGGTCCGCCGAGATGGACGCGCCCAGACGCCGGTAGCGGCCGCGCATCCGCCACCGCTGCGTGAAACGCAGCGAGATCGTCGGGGTCGATCAATCCTGCTTTACGGTTCAGGCGATGCCGTCGAGGTAGCGCTCGGCATCGAGCGCCGCCATGCAGCCGGTGCCGGCCGAGGTGCAGGCTTGGCGATAGACGTAGTCCTGTACGTCGCCGGCGGCGAAGACACCGGTGACACTGGTCTGCGTCGCATTGCCCTGGCGGCCGGCTTCGGTGACGATGTAACCGTCTTCCATTTTTAACTGGCCGGCAAAGATGTCGGTGTTCGGCTTGTGACCGATGGCGATGAAGATGCCATGTACGTCCACCTTGTGCGTTGAGCCGCTCTTGACGTTCTTGACCTGCAAGCCGGTGACGCCGGAATCGTCGCCCAGAACCTCGTCCAGCACGCTGTCCCACAGGATCGTGATCTTGCCGGCCTTTTCCTTCTCGAACAGCTTGTCCTGCATGATCTTTTCCGAGCGCAACTTGTCGCGGCGGTGAATCAACGTGACATGGCTGGCGATATTGGCCAGATACAGTGCCTCCTCGACTGCTGTGTTGCCGCCGCCGATGACGGCGACCGGTTTGTTGCGATAGAAGAAGCCGTCGCAGGTGGCGCAGGCCGATACGCCCTTGCCCATGAACGCCTGCTCGGAGGGCAGGCCGAGGTACTGTGCCGAGGCGCCGGTAGCGATGATCAGCGCGTCGCAGGTGTAGGTGCCGGCATCGCCGATCAGCGTGAACGGGCGCTCGCCCAGCTGCGTCGTGTGGATGTGATCGAAAATGATTTCGGTATCGAAGCGCCGTGCGTGTGCTTCGAAGCGTGCCATCAGGTCGGGGCCCTGGACACCCTCTGCATCGGCGGGCCAGTTGTCGACCTCGGTCGTCGTCATCAGCTGGCCGCCTTGCGCCATGCCGGTGATCAGCACCGGTTTCAGGTTGGCGCGGGCGGCGTAAACGGCGGCGGTGTAACCGGCGGGGCCGGAACCGAGAATGATGAGACGGCTGTGGCTGGGAGCTTGTGACATGGTGAACCTCGGTGATGGTTGATCGCAAAATTATATCCTCCAATACCCGACAGTTTTCCCGGCAGTTTTCTTGCGCATTGCCTTGAAATTTGTGAATTGAGTTTATAATCTCCGCGTAACTCCATGAAGGGAAATGCTTTATGTCCTCCTCAAATGTTGGCCTGAG
>CAZGPO010000285.1:0-2879 GCA_964527745.1 uncultured Dechloromonas sp. | reverse complement strand
ATACCTGCCGTGAGAACGATTACCTCGGCGTCGAAGCCCATGTGCCGGGCGTCGGCGCGCTGTGCAAGCAGAGCGCCGAGCGCGACCTGAGCAACCTGCGCATCTGCCAGCACGATGCCGTCGAAGTGGTGCGCGACATGCTGCCCGAAGGCTCGCTCGACGGTGTCCACATCTTTTTCCCTGATCCATGGCACAAGGCGCGCCACAACAAGCGCCGGCTGATCCAGCCGCGCTTCGTCGCGCTTGTGGCCTCGCGCCTGAAGCCGGGCGGCTATCTCCACTGCGCCACCGACTGGGAAGAGTACGCCCAGCAGATGCTCGACGTGCTGTCCGACGAACCGTCGCTGGTCAATACCGTCGCCGGCCCTTCGGTGGAGCCGATGGCAGGCTTTGCCCCACGCCCCGATTACCGGCCGCTGACCAAGTTCGAGAACCGTGGACTGCGCTTGGGTCACGGCGTCTGGGATCTGATTTTCAAGAAACGTTAAGCGAAACAAATCATGTGGTTCAAAAACCTCCAGCTTTACCGACTTCCGGCACCGTGGAACATCGACCTCGCCAAACTCGAAGAACAGCTGGCGCGCGGCCCGTTCGTGAAGTGCCCGAGCAACCAGCCGCTGAGCCGCGGCTGGGTGTCGCCGCGTCGCGATGGCGCGCTGGTCTTCTCGCTCGACCGTCAATGGCTGCTGGCCCTGTCCGTCGAACAGCGCCTGCTGCCTTCTTCGGTGATCAATGACGAAGTCAGGGAACGCGCCGAGGCGATGGAAGCACAGCAGGGATATGCGCCCGGCCGCAAGCAGTTGAAGGAACTGCGCGAGCGCGTCACCGAGGAGCTGATGCCGCGCGCCTTTACCCGTCGCCGCAGCACCTTTGTCTGGATCGATCCGCAAAATGGCTGGCTTTGCGTCGATGCCGGCAGCCCGGCCAAGGCCGAGGAAGTCATCGAGCACCTGCGCCACTGCCTCGACGATTTCCCGCTGACGCTGCTCCATACCCAGCTTTCACCGACCTCGGCGATGGCCGACTGGCTGGCCGGCGGGGATGCCCCGGCCGGTTTCACCATCGACCGCGATTGCGAACTGAAGGCCGCCGGCGAGGAAAAGGCGGCGGTTCGCTACGTTCGTCACCCGCTGGAAGGCGACGAGATCAAGGCGCATCTCGCCGGCGGCAAGCTGCCGACCCGCCTGGCGCTGACCTGGGACGACCGGATCTCCTTCATTCTGTCCGAAAAGCTGGAAATCAAGCGCCTCGCCTTTCTCGACCTGCTCAAGGAGGCAGCCGAGAAAAGCGCCGAGCACGCCGACGAGCAGTTCGACGCCGACTTTGCGCTGATGACCGGCGAACTGTCGCGTTTTCTGCCGCAACTGGTCGAGGCGCTGGGCGGCGAGGTCGCCGAGGAAAAGTGAGCGCCTGCTACTGCGGGCTGGGAAAGCAATACGCCGCCTGTTGCGGTCGACTTCATTCCGGGGTCGAAAATGCGGCGACTGCCGAAGCGCTGATGCGCTCGCGCTACAGCGCCTACGTGTTGAAGCTCGACGATTACCTGCTCGCGACCTGGCACCCCGATACCCGCCCCGGCGAACTCGACCTGACCGCCGACGACACCAAATGGCTCGGCCTCGAAGTGAAAAAACACGTGATGCAGGACGCTAGCCACGCCACCGTCGAATTCGTCGCCCGCTACCGCATCGCCGGCAAGGGCCACCGCCTGCACGAACTCAGCCGCTTCGTCCGCGAGGGCGGGCGCTGGTATTACGTTGATGGCGACATGATGGGCGGGCGGGCTGAGCGAACCTGACGCCCGTAAAACCGAGCGCCTTTCCCCTGATAACCCGGTGCGGGGAAGGCTGGCGCTAGCCTTTGCGCAGCTTCTCTTCCTTCTTTTCCTTCTTCGCCGCCTTCTTTTCCTTCATGGTCTTCAGCGGTTCCTTTTTGACTGCCTTTTTGGCGTCCTGGGATTTGGTCATGATATTTCTCCTCGAGTTGAGTCAGCGTTGGTACAGTGTAATGCCGATCAGGTCAGTGCAAACCGGGCGTTGAGGCGGGCGGATCGGCAAATTTCCGGAATTCCTGCCATGCTCCCGCCATGGTATGCCTGAACTTATTTTTTGTGGAGTGAACAATCATGAGTCTTCTCGATCAAGCGCTCGGCGCGCTCGCTGGCGGGCAGTCCGGCGGCAACAGCGCCTTACTTCAGACAGTCATGCAACTCGTTAATAATCCGCAGAATGGCGGGCTGGAAGGCCTCATCAAGTCTTTTCAGCAGGGCGGGCTTGGCGAAATCGTCAATTCCTGGGTGTCGACCGGGCAGAACCTGCCGATTTCCGCCGAGCAGATCCAGAGCGTATTGGGCGGCTCGTCGCTGTCGGGGATTGCCGCGCAACTCGGCGTCAGTCCGGAGCAGGCTTCGGGCAGCCTGGCCGACATGCTGCCGCAACTGATCGATCAGATGACGCCGAATGGCCAGGTGTCGCAAAGCGGCGACCTGCTGGCGCAGGGAATGGACATGATGAAGAAAGGCGGTCTGTTCGGCTAGGTTCAGCTTGCCGCGTCGTCGTCCAGAAAGCGTTCCAGAAGTACATTGAGAAAGCGTCGTCCCTTGAGCGTCGGGGCAATGCGTTCGGTTGTCACCTCCAGCAGGCTCTCCGCCTCGGCCGCACGAATGCCGGGCAGGATGGCGGACAAGGGTTGCGCCGTCCGTGCCTCGAACAGCGCCGGATGGAAGCCGTCGGCGAGTCGCAGCGCGTTCATCAGGAATTCGAAGGGCAACTGGCGGCCCGGAACCTCGCTTTCCTCGTGCACGGGGGATCCGGCACGCACGTTTTCGAGGTAGGCGCTCGGGTGCTTCCAGCGCATCTGGCGCAGTACGCGGTCGTGCA
>CAZGPO010000284.1:0-2922 GCA_964527745.1 uncultured Dechloromonas sp. | reverse complement strand
TGTGACGGCGCTGAACGATCATGCTGTTCGTGCGCTTGTTGCTGCGGGTGCGGTAGCCCTTGGTCGGCTGACCCCACGGGTTGACTGGCACACGGCCTTCGCCGGTGCGGCCTTCGCCACCACCATGCGGGTGGTCGACCGGATTCATGGCGACACCGCGAACAGTTGGGCGGATACCGCGCCAACGGTTGGCGCCGGCCTTGCCGATCTTGCGCAGGTTGTGTTCTTCGTTACCGATTTCACCAATCGTTGCGCGACATTCGACATGTACGCGGCGGACTTCACCCGAGCGCAAACGAACCTGCGCATAAGCACCTTCGCGCGCTAGCAGTTGTGCAGAGGTGCCTGCAGAGCGCGCCATCTGAGCACCTTTGCCCGGCATCATCTCAATGCAGCAGATCGTCGTACCAACTGGAATATTGCGGATCGGCAAGGCGTTGCCAGATTTGATCGGTGCCTCGGAACCGCTCATGATTGGCTGACCGACCACCATGCCCTTGTTGGCGATGATGTAGCGGCGCTCGCCATCGGCATAACAGAGCAAGGCAATGTTCGCTGTACGATTTGGATCGTACTCAAGGCGCTCAACCTTTGCAGGAATCCCGTCTTTATTGCGCTTGAAATCGATCAGACGATAGGATTGCTTATGGCCACCACCCTGGTGACGAACTGTAATTCGCCCATTGTGATTGCGGCCGGCATTCTTCGACTTCGATTCAACCAGGGCAGCAAAGGGCTGCCCCTTGTGTAAATTCGAATTGACGACCTGAACCACGGCGCGACGGCCGGGGGAAGTCGGCTTGACTTTAACGAGTGCCATCAGGCATTCCCCCCTTCAACAAAATTAATTTCCTGGCCTGGCTTGAGGCTTACAAAAGCTTTTTTCCAGCCTTTGCGACGCCCGGTCGCACCCTTGAAGCGCTTGACCTTGCCTTTGACGTTGGATACCTGAACACCCTCGACTTCCACTTTAAACAGAAGTTCTACCGCCGCCTTGATTTCAGGCTTGGTCGCATCTGTAGCAACGCGGAAAATCACCTGTTCGTGCTTGTCGGCAACGTAGGTAGCCTTTTCGGAGATTTGCGGTGCTAGCAGCACCTGCATCAGACGTTCTTGATTCATCCCCACATCTCCTCGAACTTGGCCACAGCGCTCTTGGTTACGAGAACCTTGGCGAAGCGAACCAGGGATACCGGATCGGCTTCCTGCGCCTCAAGGACCAGAACATTGGGCAGGTTGCGCGAAGAGAGATAAAGATTCTCGTCAAGCGCATCCGTGATAACCAGAAGATTGCCATCAAGACCCATGTCCTTCAGCTTTTGGCTGAAGAGCTTGGTTTTCGGCGCGTCGATTGACAAGCCATCGACAACAACCAGACGATCCTGACGGGCCAACTCGGAGAGAATCGCAGCCATGCCGGCGCGGAACATCTTCTTGTTTACCTTCTGGCTGAAGTTTTCTTCAGGCGAGTTCGGGAAGATCCGACCGCCTCCGCGCCACAAAGGGCTGCCATTACTACCGGCACGAGCACGGCCCGTACCCTTTTGACGCCAAGGCTTGGTAGTGGTGTGGCGAACTTCTGAGCGGTCCTTTTGCTGGCGGTCACCAGAACGCGCATTCGCTTGGTAGGCGACAACGATCTGATGAACCAGCGCTTCATTGAAGTCGCGACCGAACAGCGCATCCGAAGCCTGCAACTTGGCTGCTTCCTGACCCTGCTCGTTAATAACATTGAGTTCCATGTTCGCTCCCTTACGCCTTGACTGCCGGACGCACGACAACGTCAGCGCCCTTGGCACCCGGAACGGCACCACGAACCAGCAGGAGTTGGCGCTCAGCATCGACACGCACAACAGTCAACCCCTGCATCGTCGACTGAACGTCACCGAGGTGGCCGGCCATGCGCTTACCAGGAAACACGCGACCCGGATCCTGCGCCATACCGATGGAACCCGGCGCATTATGCGATACCGAGTTGCCGTGTGATGCACGATTCGAGCTGAAATTGTGCCGCTTGATGCCGCCCTGAAAGCCCTTGCCGATAGAAGTACCCGTTACGTCAACCTTCTGCCCTTCGGCAAAAATGGTAACCGCAACCTGATCGCCCGCCTTGAACGAGGCAAGCTGATCGGCATCGATACGGAATTCCTTGAGGACATGCCCCGCTTCCACACCCGCCTTGGCCAGATGACCAGCAAGGGGTTTTGAGATGCGCGAGGCACGGCGCTTACCGAAAGCGACCTGAATGGCTGCATAGCCATCGATCTCCGGCGTTTTTACTTGGGTCACACAATTGTTGGACACGTCAAGCACAGTTACCGGAATGGATACACCATCCTCGGCAAAAATGCGAGTCATGCCAACCTTGCGACCTACAAGGCCTAGACTCATGGTTATTCTCCTCACCGCCGGCTACGATTGGCCGGACGATGTATAACAACAAATGGGCAACCGCAGACGGCCACCCCCGAAAACGAAAGATTATATCTTCAAAATACCTATTACTGCAACTTGATCTCGACGTCCACACCGGCCGGAAGATCGAGTTTCATCAGCGCGTCCACCGTCTTGTCGGTCGGATCGATGATGTCCATCAAGCGCAAGTGGGTGCGGATTTCAAGCTGGTCACGCGAAGCCTTGTTGACGTGCGGCGAGCGCAGTATGTCAAAGCGCTGTTTGCGGGTTGGCAGGGGAACCGGGCCACGAACCACTGCGCCGGTACGCTTGGCAGTCTCGACGATTTCCTGAGCTGACTGATCGATCAGACGATAATCGAACGCCTTGAGGCGAATACGAATTTTTTGATTTTGCATTTTATTTTCCAAAGAGCGATTGGGTGAAGCACGCTCCACCCAGTTTTAAAAGAGCAGTTACTCGATAATTTTAGCGACGACGCCGGCGCCGACGGTACGACCGCCTTCA
>CAZGPO010000283.1:0-2994 GCA_964527745.1 uncultured Dechloromonas sp. | reverse complement strand
ATTTTCCGGCGCAATCCGCCGATGCTGGCGCTGCTGGTCGTCTGCTACTGGATCACCGTGGTGTTTCTCAACGTCCTGCCGGTTATCGGCGCGCTGGCCGCCTCGCTCGTCATCCCGGGGCTTTCGGTCGGCCTGATGCAGGCGGCGCGCGATCTCGACCGCGGCCAGCCGGTGGGCCTGCCGACGCTGTTCGGCGGCCTCCGGCAGAACACCCGGACGCTGCTCGCGCTGGGCGCGCTCTATCTGGCGTGCACGTTGGGCATCCTTGGCCTCTCGGCGCTGCTCGATGGCGGCGAACTGTTCAGTTTCATGCTGTCGACCAAAGCTGCCGAGCGCGAGGCAATGGAAAGCGCGGATTTCCTGTTGCCTGCCCTGTTCGTCATGCTGCTGATGGCACCGCTGATGATGGCCTACTGGTTCGCTCCGGTGCTCGCTGCCTGGCATGGCCTCGGTGTCGGCAAGTCGCTGTTCTTCAGCCTCGTCGCCTGCTGGATCAACTGGCGTGCCTTCCTGACTTACGGCGCCGGCCTGCTGCTCGTTGCCGGCCTCATTCCAGGCGTCATTTTCGGGCTGTTGCTGGGTGTGTTGTCCGGCGCCGGCGGTGGCTCGCTTGCCTCCTTCATCATCATGCCGCTGATGGCCGTCGTCGCCCTGATCGTCTTTTCGACCGTTTACGCCAGCTACTACGCCAGCTACCGTGACGTTTTCGGCGATCCTGACATTGCCTGAGCCGCTCGGCCTCTTCGGCGGCACCTTCGACCCGGTCCACTTCGGCCATCTGCGACTCGCCGAAGAAGCTATCGGCCAACTCGGACTCGGCAGTGTGCGCTGGATACCGGCCGGGCAACCACCGCATCGCGGGGTGCCGCAAGTCACCGCGCACCAGCGGCTGGAGATGGTGTCGCGGTCGACCGCCGAAAATGCCCGATTTTCAGTCGACGCCAGCGAGGTGGACGCTGCCGCACCGAGCTACACGGTGCACACGCTGGAACGACTGCGCGCCGAACTCGGCGGCGAACAATCATTGGTTCTGCTGGTCGGCGCCGATGCCTTCGCCGGCCTGCCGACTTGGCATCGCTGGCGCGATATTTTCGCGCTGGCCCATGTTGCCGTCGCGCACCGGACGGGTTTTCCCGTCGTGGTCGCCAGTCTGCCGCCCGAACTGGCCGGCGAATTCAACGAACGCCGGCTGTCCGATGCGGCTGGTCTCGGGAAGCTGCCGGCCGGCGGCATCGTCACCTTCACGATGACCCAACTCGATATTTCGGCGACCCAGTTGCGCAAACTGTTCGCCAATGGAAAATCCGCCCGTTATTTGCTGCCGGACAGCGTTCTCGACTACATTAACCTTCACCAACTCTATAAAAGGCCCTGATGGAACTCCGCAAGTTGCAAAAAATCGTTGTATCCGCCCTTGAAGACATCAAAGGCAAGGATATCGAAGTCATCAACACCTCCAAACTGACCTCGATGTTCGACCGCATTGTCGTCGCCACCGGCGATTCCAACCGCCAGGTCAAGGCGCTGGCGCGCAATGTCCACGACAAGGTGCGCGAAGCCGGGGGCGAGGTCCTGTCGATGGAAGGCGAGGATAGTGGCGAATGGGTACTGGTCGATCTCGGCGACATCGTCGTCCATGTCATGCAGCCTAGCGTGCGCCAGTACTACAACCTCGAAGAACTCTGGAAGACCACCCCGGCTCAGCGCCGCAAGGCAGCGGAGCCGGCCGCCGGCGAATGAAGCTGAGCGTGCTCGCCGTCGGCCACCGCCAACCCGCCTGGGTCGACGCTGGTTGCGCCGAGTACCTCAAGCGCATGCCGCGCGAACTGCCAGCCAGCGTTACCGAGATCAAGCCGGAAGCGCGTGGCTCCAAGTCCCGCGAGCAGTTGCTGGCTGCCGAAAAGGGGCGCATCCGCGATGCCTTGCCGGCCACCTGCCGGATCGTTGTACTCGATGAAAAGGGTGATGACCTGACGACGCTCAAACTTGCGCAACGGATCGAGACCTGGATGCAGGATGGCCGCGACGTCGCGTTGCTGATCGGCGGCGCCGACGGGTTGGACGAGGAATTCAAGCGCCAGGCCGACGACCGCCTGCGCCTGTCGAGCCTGACCCTGCCGCACGGCCTGGCCCGGCTGGTCCTGTGCGAACAGCTCTACCGGGCGGCCAGCGTGCTCAAGAATCATCCTTATCATCGGGAAGGCTAACGCAATCATGCGCCTCTACCTCGCCTCACGCAGCCCGCGCCGCCGCGAATTGCTGACCCAGATGGGCGTCGCCTTCGACACACTGATCTTTCGCGGTGGTCAGCGCTCCGATTCTGAAACCGACGAAACGTCGCATCCCGGCGAAGATCCGGTCGCCTATGTCGAACGCGTGGCCTGCGCCAAGGCCGAGTACGGCATCAACCTGCTGCTCGAACGGCGCCTGCCGTTGCGCCCGGTGCTGGCCGCCGATACGACGCTTGAGTTCGCCGGCGAAATCATCGGCAAGCCAGCCGACGGGGCAGATGCGGCGGCCATCCTGCGGCGGCTGTCGGGGCAGACGCATGCGGTCCTGACTGGCGTCGCGGTCTCCCACGAAGGACGGATCGAATACGTCTTGTCGACCAGCGAAGTGAGTTTTCGCAAGATCGACGACGAGGAAATCCGGCATTACGTGCGCAGCGGCGAGCCGATGGACAAGGCTGGCGCCTATGGCATCCAGGGGCGCGCCGAGCAGTTCGTCACCCGCCTGGCCGGCAGCTACTCGGCCGTGATGGGCCTGCCCCTGCACGAGACGGCGAAGCTGCTGCGCGGCTTCGGCATCCAACCAACGGCAACCGCCGCCACCGCGTCAGCCTGAGGAAGGACCCCATGTCGGAAGAGATCCTGGTCAACGTCACCCCGCGCGAGACCCGCGTGGCGGTGATCGAGAACGGCATGCTGCAGGAACTGCACATCGAACGCGGCTGGCGTCGCGGCGTGGTGGGCAACATCTACAAGGGCAAGGTGC
>CAZGPO010000282.1:0-3005 GCA_964527745.1 uncultured Dechloromonas sp. | reverse complement strand
GCCAGGCGTGGCAGGTAATGGTTCTTTTGTTCCTCGGTGCCGTAATGCAGCAGCAGTTCGGCCGGGCCGAGCGAGTTCGGCACCATGACCGAGACCGACAGCGCGCTCGAGCGCGTCGACAGCTTGGTTACCACCTGCGAATGGGCGTAGGCCGAGAATTCCAGGCCGCCGTACTTCTTCGGAATGATCATGCCGAGGAAACCCTTGTCCTTGATGTAGCGCCAGGCTTCGTTCGGCAGGTCGTAGAGTTCGTGCGTCACTTTCCAGTCATCGACCAGACGGCAGGCCTCGGCGACCTCGTTGTCCATGAAGGATTGTTCTTCCGGCGTCAATTTCGGCTGCGGATAGGCATGCAGCTTGTTCCAGTCCGGCTTGCCGCGGAACAATTCGCCCTCCCACCAGACGGTGCCTGCTTCCAGCGCATCGCGCTCGGTATCCGACATCTGCGGCAGCACCTTGCGGTAGGTGGAAAAGATCGGCCGGGTAACGAGGGCGCGACGGATCGGGTGAATCATCAGCAGAATGACCACCGTCAGCGCCAATATGACGAGCAGAGTAATGATTGTAGTTAACATGCTGTATCTCCTGAGAAACTGAACTGTTTTTTATGCTGCCTTGAAATCCGAACCGTCTTCTGCCTTGTCGAATTGCGGCAATGGCGCGCGCAGGCCGCCGAGCAGGAACGACATCAGGCGCGGGGCGATGCGATCGAGGCGGTCGACGGTATCGACTGCCTCGATTTCCCAATCTGCCACCAGACGCAGGGCATCGGTGCCGGCAATGGCGTAGGACGTGGCGCCGAGCATGAAGTGGAAGCGCCAGACGATTTCGGCGCGCGGCACGTCAGGCAGCGCCTTGAACAGCGCATCCTTGTAGCGATCCATGACCTCGCCGTACTCATCGGCGAGGAAGGTGCGGATGAAGTCAGACGGATCAGTCAGCGTGCGCCCAAGCAGACGGAGAAAAACAATGCCGCCCCGCCGTTTGTCCTCGGCCAGGCGCAGTAGCGTGCCGAAAAAACCGTCGACGATCTGCGAAGGTTTCAGCGGCTTGCCGCCGGCCGCCTCTTCCATCTCGTTGAGAACCCGCATCCGCTCCTTGTTGAGCCAGTCCAGACGGCGCCGGAACACCTCCTGCATCAGCGCTTCCTTGGAACCGAAGTGATAATTGACGGCCGCCAGATTGACCGCTGCCTCCCCGGTAATCTGGCGCATCGACGCCCCGTCGAAGCCATGCACCATGAACAGGCGCTCGGCGGCATCAAGAATGCGCTCGCGGGTATCAATATTGCGAACTTCTGACATTGGAGTCGCCCGAAAAGTGAGTGTGATTCATACGTTCGTTTTAATACTAGGGGAGATATCCCCCGACCGCAAGTCCACTTTTAGAGTAATTCGCCCAATTTGACGGTTGACCGCACCAGAGTTTCAACGGTGCGGCCGCAA
This sequence comes from uncultured Dechloromonas sp., assembly GCA_964527745.1. Taxonomy (GTDB): domain Bacteria; phylum Pseudomonadota; class Gammaproteobacteria; order Burkholderiales; family Rhodocyclaceae; genus Azonexus. The sequence goes on along the minus strand of CAZGPO010000282.1, from coordinate 1,560 downwards.
ATCCCCATGTTCTCCGGGTCAGGGCAACTGCCGAGGGTTGTCGTTGGCGTATTCGATGAAACGGCACAGCACGTCGCTGCACGACATCCGATCGCGATAGGTTTCACTCGTCTCGCTGACCAGACGCCAGCCATCCAAAGAAATACTCGCCGGCCAGGGCGTGTCGCCGGCGCAGTCTTTTTCGACGCGGGTCAGGAAGAAACGCTCGCAATACGGCCAGGCCGCTTCATAGATCGGCGCCCCGCCGATGACGAACACCGGCTTGCCGGTCGCCAGACCGGCCGCGATGCCTGCCTCGACGCTGTTCACCTGGCGGCAGCCCGGACGCAGTTCGAGAACGGGCTGGCGGCTGACGACGAACGTATCGGCTGGTACGACCGTCATCGTGCCGTAGGTCCGGCGCCCGACGATCAGTGCCGCGCCTACGATCATTCTTTCGAAATACTCGACGTCCTCGGGAATATCCCAAGGCAGCCAGCCATCGTGACCAATCATGCCGTTCCTTGATACGGCAGCAATCGCAGCAATCATTTGCAAGTTTTCCTCATTGCACGGCATGAAGGCCGGCAAGTATCAAAATTGAAGCGTTCACCGCTTCATCTTCAGCATCAGGTTCAGGATCCAGTTCGAAAAACCTTTGTATGGCGGCAGGAACAGGTTCAGCGCGCGCCATCTGCCCTGCTTGAACACCGGGCGCAGTTTGGAGAAAGTCACGAAGCCTTCGTAGCCGTGATAGTGGCCCATGCCGCTATTGCCGGTGCCACCGAAGGGCAGGCTGTGAATGCCGGCCTGCACGACCGATTCGTTGAGACCGACACCGCCGGAAATGGTGTTGTTCAGGTAGTACTGCTGCAGTTCCTCGTCATTGCTGAAAACGTAGAATGCCAGCGGCCGCGGGCGCTCGCCGATGTAGTCGACGACCTCTTCGCGGGTCTTGTAGGTGATGATCGGCAGCAAGGGGCCGAAGATTTCGCGCTGCATGATGTCCATGCCGTCATCGACGTTGAAAACGATGCGCGGCGCCATGATCCGGCGAGTCTCGTCGGCGGCCGGCCCGGTGTACAGGTCGACCAGGCGCGCGCCTTTGGCGACGGCATCGGCGGCGGTGGCCTGCAGGCGCTCCCAGGAGCGCTGGTCGATGATCGCCGTGTAATCACCGTTGTTGATGTCGGGGAAACGCTTGTTGACGATCCCCCTGGCTTCGCGAATGAATTCGTCGACCCTGCCTTCGGGCAACAGCAGGTAGTCGACATTGGTGCAGATCTGGCCGGCATTGAGCATCTTGGCCCAGATGATCCGTTCGGCGGCAGTGCGCATCGAATAGTCCGGCCCGACCACGCACGGCGATTTGCCGCCGAGTTCGAGCGTCACCGGCGTCAGATTTTTGGCGGCATTGGCCATCACCGCCCTGCCGGTGGCCGGCGAGCCGGTGAAGAAGATGTGATCGAAGGGCAAGGCGGTGAATTGCGGTCCACGCCCGCCGCCATCCTCGAAGAACGCCAGCTTGTCATCGGGGAAATACTTCGGCGAAATCTGCTTGAGCAAAAGTGCCAGATGATT
>CAZGPO010000281.1:0-3010 GCA_964527745.1 uncultured Dechloromonas sp. | reverse complement strand
GTAAACATTTCACGCGTCGGTCGGCAAAATTGACCGATGTCATGGTTCCGCCGGGTCACCCCGGTTAGCTTCTGGTCTGGGGAAAATACCGGAGGAACCATGAAAGCAATTTTCGGATTACTGCTCGCGTTCGCCTTGAGCGTCGCGGGTGGTGATGCGCTGGCGCAGATTTCCGACGTCAATTCGGCGATCAACAAAGCCGGCCGGCAGCGCATGCTTTCGCAGCGCATTGCCAAGGCCTATTTCCAGATTGGTCAGCAGGTCGAGGTCGCGCGCAGCAAAAAGATACTCGACAGTTCGGTGGCGACGTTTGACCGGCAATTGGTTGAACTGAAAAACTTCGCGCCGACGCCCGAGATCAAGGAAACTTACCTCAAGCTCGAAAAGTCCTGGCTCGCCTACAAGGACCTGCTGGTTGGCGCCGAGCCGTCGCCGGACAACGGGCGCAAAGTGCTGGATATTTCCGAGCAGGTGCTGGCGCTTGCGCACCAGGGGACACTCCAGTTCGAGAAACTGTCGACCTCCACTTCCGGAAGATTGGTCAATATTTCGGGTCGTCAGCGCATGTTGTCCCAACGCATGGCCAAGTTCTATCAGGCAATCGCCTGGGGTGTGGGCAATGACAAGAGTCCGGGTGAATTCGAAAAGGCGCGCAAGGAATTCACGGCGGCTCACAACGAACTGGCGTCGGCCCCGACGAATACCCAGCAGATCAAGGAAAGCCTCGACCTGGTCAACCAGCAGTGGCTGTTCTTTGAAAATGCGCTGAACCAGAAGGCCGGCCCCGACAAGCGTCCGCAAGCCGCAGTGGCGACAACCAGCGAACGCATCCTCGAAGAAATGGAAATCGTCGTCGGGCTCTACGAGAAGCTCAAATAGTCAGAACAGGGACAATTGCCGCTCGTCCGCCGGTTTTGCCGGCGCTGGCGGCGAAAACTGTCTGCTGTCGAGGGTTGGCAACTCCCGGCTCAGGCCGTGGCGGCGGCAGGCAAGTTCAAAACGCTGGCGGATGAGATCGGCGAAGTGACCGAGCCCGGTCATCCGGCTACCAAAATTGGCATCGTTGGCGCGTCCGCCGCGCAAGTCGTAAAGCACCGACATGATGCGTGCCGCCTTTTCCGGGGCGTGCCATGCCAGCCAGTCGCTGAATAGTCCGGCCACCTCGTGCGGCAGGCGCAGCAAGGTGTAGGCGGCGCTCGTTGCCCCGTGCGCTTGCGCGGCTTGCAGCAGGGTTTCCAGTTCGTGGTCGTTGAGACCGGGAATCAGCGGCGCGACGAATGCCGATACCGGTATCCCGACGTCGCTCAATTCGTGCATTGCCGTCAGCCGCGCCGCGGGTGCGCTGGCGCGCGGTTCGAGCTGGCGGGCGAGCGGCCCGTCGAGCGTGGTCAGCGAAATGCCGATATGGGCAAGGTTTCGTTTTGCCAGTTCCGCCCAGAGATCAATGTCGCGCAGGATCAGCGATGATTTGGTGACCAGCGAAATCGGGTGACGGGTTTCCAGCGCGATTTCGAGCAGTGCCCGGGTCAACCGCAGTTTTCGCTCGAAAGGCTGGTAGGCGTCGGTGACGGTACCGAGGACGATGGTCGAGCAGACGTAGTCGGGGTGGCTCAGTTCCTCGCGCAACAGGCGCGGCGCATCGGGCTTGTGGAAAATCTGCGTTTCGAAATCGAGCCCCGGCGACAGCCCGAGGTACGCGTGGGTCGGCCGGGCGTAGCAGTAAATGCAGCCATGTTCGCAGCCGCGATAGGGGTTGAGCGATTGCGTGAAGCCGATGTCGGGCGAGTCGTTGCGGCTGATGATTGACTTTGCGCTATCGATCAGCAGGCGCGTTTGCGGCAGCGGCGGCAACGTCGGTTCCCAGCCGTCGTCTTCTGTCTGGCGGGTCTCGACGCTGAAGCGATGCGCGACGTTGCCCGCCGCGCCGCGCCCCTTGACGGGCCGGTGGGGAATTTCCGGGGAGGGTTGCAGGTCGAAATCTTCCATGCGCATCCGGTAGAATGCACGGTTTTCAGCAATTTTTGAATGGGGCCGGCCATGATGCCGCAAAACAAACCAAATACCGACGACCTGCGCATCAAGGAAATCAAGGAACTGGTGCCGCCGGCGCATGTCTTCCGCGAATATCCGGTGTCCAGTCGCGCGGCGCAGACCACCTACAGCGCCCGACAGAGCATCCACCGCATCCTGCATGGTGCCGACGATCGCCTGCTGGTCATCATCGGTCCCTGTTCGATCCACGACTACGCTGCGGCCATGGAATACGCCAAGAAGTTGGCCAGGGAAGCCGGGCGGCATGCCAACGATCTCGTCGTCCTGATGCGTGTCTATTTCGAGAAGCCGCGTACCACTGTCGGCTGGAAGGGGCTGATCAACGATCCGCGCATGGACAACACCTTCCGCATCAACGAAGGCGTCCGTCTCGCCCGCAAGATCCTGCTCGAGATCAACGAGCTGGGGTTGCCCTGCGCCACCGAGTTCCTCGACACCATTACCCCGCAATACACGGCCGACCTGATCGCCTGGGGCGCGATCGGCGCGCGCACGACCGAATCACAGGTGCACCGCGAACTGGCCTCCGGCCTGTCGTGCCCGGTCGGCTTCAAGAACGGCACCGACGGCAACATGCGCATCGCGGTCGACGCCATCCGCGCCGCCAATTCGCCGCACCACTTCCTGTCGGTGACCAAGTCCGGCCATACCGCCATCGTGTCGACGATGGGCAACGAGGATTGCCATGTCATCCTGCGCGGCGGGAAGTCGCCCAACTTCGACGCCGCCAGTGTCGACACGGCCTGCGAGGAAATCGCCAAGGCCGGTCTCGCCGCGCGGCTGATGGTCGATTTCTCGCATGGCAACAGCCGCAAGCAGTACAAGTTGCAGATGGAGGTCTGCGACAGCGTCGCCGCCCAGATGGCCGCCGGCGAAGAGCGCATCGTCGGCGTCATGGTCGAATCCCACCTCGTCGAAGGCCGTCAGGACATTTCGCCCGACAAGGCGCTGACCTACG
>CAZGPO010000280.1:0-3014 GCA_964527745.1 uncultured Dechloromonas sp. | reverse complement strand
TCCTTCGCGTAGCGGACGGCCGCCTCGAAAGCGGCGCGCGCCATGCCGACCGCTTGGGCGGCGATGCCGATGCGGCCGGCTTCGAGATTGGACAGAGCGATCCGGTAGCCTTCACCTTCCGTGCCAAGCAGGGCGCTGGCCGGCACGCGGCAGTTCTCGAACAGGATCTGCGCGGTATCGGAGGCGTGCTGCCCCATCTTTTCCTCGATGCGGGCGACGATGTAGCCCGGCGTCGCGGTCGGCACCAGGAAGCAGGAAATGCCCTTCTTGCCGGCGGCCCTGTCGGTGACGGCGAAGACGATGGCGACATCGGCGTACTTGCCGGTGGTGATGAACTGCTTGACCCCGTTGATGACGAAATCGTCGCCATCGCGCTCGGCGCGGGTGGTGATCGCCGCGGCGTCGGAGCCGGTGTGTGGCTCGGTCAGACAGAAGCAGCCGAGCTTGTCGCCGCGCGCCAGCGGCTTCAGCCATTCTTCCTTCTGCGCGTCGCTGCCGTATTTCATCGTGATGCCGCAGGCCAGCGAATTCTGGACGCTGACGATGGTCGAGGTGGCGCCGTCGCCGGCGGCGATTTCTTCCAGGGTCAGGACCAGCGCCATGTAGTCCATGCCGGCCCCGTCCCATTCTTCCGGCACGACCATACCGAGCGCGCCAAGTGCAGCGAGTTCCTTCAGTGCGGCGGCCGGGAAGGTATGGTTGCGGTCCCATTCGCCGGCGAAGGGGGCGAGGCGCTCCTGCGCGAAGGTGCGCATCGCCTCGCGGATCATTTCCTGTTCCTGAGTCAGAATCATGCGCTTTTCTCCGAAAAATTGGCGGTCAGCCAGACGCCGGCAATCACCAGCAGACCGCCGCCGAGCACCGGCAGGGCGAGCCGCTCGTCGAGCAGAACGGCAGCCTGCAGGACGGCGAAGACCGGCACCAGATTGACGAAAACGGAAGCCCGGGCGGCGCCCAGGCGCTTGACGCCATCGGCGAACCAGGTGAAGGCGAGGGCGGTGCCACCGACGGCGAGAAAAACGACGCTGGCCCAGACTTGCCACGACCAGGCCATCAGATCGCTGCCACCCTGCAACAGGGCGGTGATGCCGATCAGCAGCGAACCGATCAGGCTGGCCCACAGCGTTGCCGCCAGCGGCGAAAGCGTCTTCGTGGCGCGCCGGCCGATGAAGGTATAGGCCGTCCAGCACAACACGCAGCCGAGAATCAGCCATTCGCCGATGCCGACTGCGCCGTGCAGCAGTGCCAGCGGGTTGCCCTTGCCGATTACCGTCAGGCAGCCGAGCATGGCGATGGCGACGCCGGCCAGCTTGACCGGTGTCATCCGTTCCTGCCCGAGAAACCACGCAGCCAGCGCGACGACCACCGGGGTCAACGCGACGACCAGCGCGCCGCGCCCGGCACTGATGTGCTTGAGGCCGTAGAAAAAACACAGGGCGTAGAGGAAGATGCCGGTTATCGCCAACCCGGTCACCACGCCCCATTCCCGGCCGTTCTGCGGGCGTGGGATGTGTCCTTCGCCGAGCAGTGCGACGCCGGCCAGCACCAGTCCGGCGAGCAGGAAGCGGATGGCCGGCGCGGCCAGCGGTGCGCTCAGTTCCTGCGCAATGATGCGGCCGGCGATCCAGGTTCCGCCCCACATGAACATGGCGCCGGTCAATTTGAGGTAGGTGGTCGAAGCGGCCTGTCCGTGCACTTACAGCATTTCCACTGCCAGTGCCGTGGCTTCGCCGCCGCCGATGCACAGCGCCGCGACGCCGCGCTTCAGGCCATGTTTGCGCAGTGCGCCGAGCAGGGTGACGACGATGCGGGCACCGGAAGCACCGATCGGGTGGCCCAGTGCGCAGGCGCCGCCGTGGATGTTCACCTTGTCAGCCGGCAGGTCGAGGTCGCGCAGCGCCGCCATGGTGACGACGGCGAACGCTTCGTTGATTTCGTAGAGATCGACTTCCGTTGCGGTCCACCCGGTTTTTGCGAACAATTTACGCATGGCGCCGACCGGCGCGGTCGGAAACAGGGCGGGGGCGTCGGCATGGGTGGTATGGCCGACGATGCGGGCAATCGGCTGCAGGCCGAGCCTGGTCGCTTGCGATGCGCGCATCAGCAGCAGGGCGGCGGCACCATCGGAAATCGACGAAGAATTGGCCGGCGTCACCGTGCCGTCCTTCCTGAACGCCGGCTTCAAAGTCGGGATCTTTTCGACGTTGACCGCGAACGGGCCTTCGTCCTTGTCGATGACGGCATCGCCATGGCGGCCGCTGACGGTGACCGGGGCGATTTCCCAGGTGAAGCTGCCGTTATTGCTGGCTTCCTTGGCGCGCGTGGTCGAGCGGATCGCGAATTCGTCCTGCGCCGCGCGGGTGAAACCGTAAGTGGTCGCACACTCCTCGGCGAAGGTGCCCATCAGGCGGCCGCGGTTTTCCTTCGAATAGGAATCCTCGAGGCCGTCCATGAACATGTGGTCGATGATCTGGCCATGACCGAGGCGATAGCCGCCCCGGGCTTTCGGGAGCAGGTAGGGGGCGTTGGTCATCGACTCCATGCCGCCGACCACGGCAATGCCGCAGGAGCCGGCGACAATGCCGTCGTGGCCGAGCATGGTCGCCTTCATCGCCGAGCCGCAGACCTTGTTGATCGTGGTGCAGCCGGCCGACAGCGGCAGCCCGGCCTGCAAGGCCGCCTGGCGGGCCGGCGCCTGGCCCTGGCCGGCCGGCAGTACGCAGCCCATCAGCACCTCGTCGACCAGATTGGCATCGATACCGGCACGTTCGACGGCAGCCCTGATGGCGACGGCACCCAGGTTGGCAGCGGTCAGGCTGCTGAAGCCGCCCTGAAAACTTTCGGATCCTCGAATTGCGACAGACTCACCGGGGGCGGCCTGATAGCAGATCATGGCGTCTTCCGCTGTTCCGCCCTGAGCAGGCTGCACGCACTCTCGATAAATGCCGGCATGTACGATCACTTTTTCACCGGCTTTTAACACTTTGGCAGCCCGGTTGATGGTTTTAAACGGT
>CAZGPO010000279.1:0-3019 GCA_964527745.1 uncultured Dechloromonas sp. | reverse complement strand
CCAGCAGATCATCGTCCGGACATCCAAGGGCGTTCTGGTTTCGGTAACCCAGGAGGCAAATCCAAGCCTGCGCAAGGGCCAGAGTGTCTTTATCGAAGGCAACGGCGAAGACGCGCGCGTCGTCGCTCGCTAAGCCGACCCGGAACACCGGGCTTCGGGCTGAAATTCGGCCCTGAAGCCCGGTCGACCGCAACCGTCAACCAAGAGTTACCTATCATGATTCTTTCTCGGGTATCCATGGCGCTGGCGCTAGCTCTTCCCATTGCCGCCTGCGCGCCAGATGCATGGCGCCCCGACTCGCGCTATGAGGCATTCCTGAGCCAGGTTCAAAACAAATGCTGGAACCTCGACCTTGGCGGCCAGGAAATCAATGGCCTGCTGAGTGGAGGTGGCGCCTCCTCCTCGGGGGATTACTTCATCGATCTGACATCCCGCATGTTCAATGGCCAGATTTCAGTGGCCAATTATGTCGATACTCTCACTGCCTTCTACAACACCAAACCGGACTCCCCGGGCATCCGCTGCATTCTCCAGCAGATGCCGCCGGCAGCCTCACCACCTCCCTTGACCGTGCCGCCGGTGATCAGCCAATAGATTTTCGGGCCACGCGTTGCACCGCACCCGTTTAACGATTTTTTCGCCACAACAATACCAACCCCTGGAGTTCATTGATGAAGACCGTTCTGAAAGCCTCGCTGCTCGCCATCACCCTTGCCTTCGGTTCAGCCCATGCGGCGGACGCGAAGCCAGCCACCCCGGCCGCCGAAACCCCCGCCATGGTCATGGGTGACGCCGTCAAGGCCGAAGCCGAGGTCGTCGCGATCAACAAGAAGACCCGCACCGTGACGCTCAAGGGCGAGGATGGCAATGTCTTCGACGTCATCGTCGGCAAGGAAGCCAAGAACCTGGGACAGGTCAAGGTGGGCGACCGCGTCATCGCCGAGCAAATGGAAGTGCTGGCCATGGAGCTGAAGAAGGGCGGCGGCCTGCGCGAAACGGTCGAGAAGGACATCAACGAAACCGCCAAACCCGGGCAAAAGCCGGGCGCGATCAGGGGCCGCGAGGTCGATTTCGTGGCCGACGTGAAGTCGGTCGATGCCAAGGCCAGCACGATCACCATCCTTGGCGCCAAGGGCCGCGTCTTCAAGTTCCATGTCAAGGATCCGGCCGTCATGGCGGAAATCAAGGAAGGCGACCAGGTCAAGGGTACCTACGTCGTGGCCACCGGGATCGTCGTCGTGGCGCCCAAAGCCATGAAGTAAGCAGCCAAGTCAGCCAGGCTAAGGCTGCCGAACGGCAGCTTTTTTATGTCACCGATTCTTGAGGTGACGGTATCCCTTGTGGATATTCCCCCGATTCCGCCGGCCAGGCGCGCCGCCTCCCGGTCCGGAACTGCCAAGTATCGTCGTAATAGGCCGGATCGACACTGGCCGGCGTGACGCCGGGAATGCCGAGCAGCGGCAAGGGCTGGAAATCGCGCGGACGCGTGTAGCGACCACTGGCCAAATCCGCCGCCAGCAGGGCGTCGACCGCGGCAATCTGCGCGGCAGCCGGCAAATTCAGCCAGGACGCATCGATGTCATGGAGAATCGCCTTTGCGGTCAGCCCGCGAAACGGCTTGAGCAGTGCTTCGTAGGTCGCGTGGCCGAAAACGACGAAACGCATGGCGTGCAGCACGTCGGTCCGGCGTTCGGCAAAGAGCGCTTTCCATTGGAAGTCGCGCAACAGGTCGAGCAGTTCCGGCTGGCTGGAGAGCACGACGATTCCGCATTCGTCGAAGTGGGTCAGGGCATCGCGCGTCGCGCCGCGCACCTCACCGGCCGGCCCCATCGCCTGCGCGTGGCGTCCGCTGAGGATCCGCTTGGCTTGCGGAAAAGTCAGCCAGACCAGCGCATTGAAGAAATCATGCCAGTTGCCGGGGCGCGTCTCGACCTCGCCGCTGTCGCGGATACGGCATTCATAAGCAAGGCCGTCCGCCTGCGGCGGCAAAAAACGGATGCGCCGGCCATGCGGCCCCGAGATGGGAAAACGCTCGGCGAGCGCGGTGACCGCCGCCGTATCCGGTCGTCCATCCGCCCCCGGCGGCAACTGGTCAAGCCAGCGCCGCAGCGGATCGAAGAGCGGCGATGCGAATGCCTCCGGAGCCATCACCGGGCGTCCGGTCGCTGATTCAGCGCATCTTCCAGGGCAGCGTTTCGCCGGCGCGCAACGGCACGATGTGGTCGCTGCTGATGTACGGGTAATCGGCCGGCACCGTCCAGCTTTCCTTGACCAGCGTCACGCTGCCGCTGTTGCGCGGCAGACCGTACCAGTCCGGACCGTGGAAACTGGCGAAGGCTTCGAGTTTTTCCAGCGCGCCGGCCTGCTCGAAAGCTTCGGCATAAAGCTCCAGCGCGGCGTATGCCGTATAACAGCCGGCGCAGCCGCAGGCGGCCTCCTTGGTCATTTTGGCGTGCGGCGCTGAATCGGTGCCGAGGAAGAACTTCGGGTTGCCGGAAACCGCTGCGGCGATCAATGCCTGGCGATGGGTTTCGCGCTTGAGCACCGGCAGGCAGTACCAGTGCGGCCGCACGCCGCCCTGGAAGATGGCGTTGCGGTTGTAGAGCAGATGATGGGCAGTGATGGTGGCGGCCACGGTCGACGGCGAATCCTGCACGAAATCCGCGGCGTCCCGCGTCGTGATGTGCTCCATGACCACCTTCAGCTTCGGGAAGCGCTGCGTCAGCGGCGACAGCACCGTATCGATGAAGGCCTTCTCGCGATCGAAGAGGTCGATCTGCGGATCGGTCACCTCGCCGTGCACCAGCAGCGGCAGGCCGACGCGTTCCATCTCGGCAAGGGTGGCGTCGGCCTTCCGGATGTCGGTCAGCCCAGCATCGGAGTTGGTCGTCGCCCCGGCCGGATACAGCTTCACCGCCTTGACGAAGCCGTAAGCGGCGGCCTTCGCCACCTCGGCCGGCGGCATGTTGTCGGTCAGGTAGAGCGTCATCAGCGGCTCGAAACTGGCGCCGGCCGGCAA
>CAZGPO010000278.1:0-3020 GCA_964527745.1 uncultured Dechloromonas sp. | reverse complement strand
AAGGTTGCTGTCCTCAACCGGCAGGTCGATACGACTACCGGCACGTTCAAGGTGGCTGCCCTGTTCCCCAATCCGGGCAATCTGCTGCGCCCGGGCCAGTACGGCAGGGTGCGGGCAACCATGTCGGTCGACAAGGGTGCGCTGCTGGTGCCGCAACGGGCGGTCACCGAAATCCAGGGCAAGTACCTGGTAGCAGTCGTCGGTGCCGACAACAAGGTCGATATCCGGCCGGTGACGGTCGGCGAACGGGTCGGCACGGAATGGATCATCAGCAAGGGGCTGCAGCCGGGCGAGCAGGTAATCGCGGAGGGCACCCAGAAGGTGCGTCCGGGCGCGACCGTGACGCCGCAGCCTTTCGTGGCCGGGACGCCCGCCGAGAAATCCGCCGCGCCAGCGCCGGCCGGCAAGGGGTAAGCCGCCATGTCGAAGTTCTTCATCAACCGGCCGATCGTCGCCATGGTCATCTCGATCCTGATGACCATCGTCGGCCTGGTCGCCATGTCGGGACTGCCGACCGCCCAGTTCCCGGACATCGTGCCGCCACAGATCACTGTCAAGACCACCTACACCGGCGCCGATGCACTGACCGTCGAAAAGGCGGTGGCCACGCCGATCGAGCAGCAGATGTCCGGTGTCGACAACATGGATTACATGTACTCGGTCAATGCCAACAACGGCGAGATGACCCTTAACGTCAACTTCGCCCTCGGCACCAACGCCAATACCGACCAGCTGCTCGCCCAGATGCGCCAGGGCCAGGCCGAATCGCAACTGCCCGCGGATGTGCGCAACTATGGCATCACCACGGCCAAGGCAACCTCGTCGCCGCTGCTCATGTTCGGGCTCTACTCGCCGAACGGTACCTACGACAACGTCTTTCTCGCCAACTACGCCTACATCAACATCAACGACCAGATGACGCGGGTCAAGGGAATCGCCAGCATCACCGTGTTCGGCGCCGGCCAGTACGCGATGCGGCTGTGGGTCAGGCCCGACCAGTTGGCCAAGCTCAACATCACGATCCCGGAGATCATCAACGCGGTCAACGCCCAGAACACCGTCAATCCGGCGGGCACGATCGGTGCCGAGCCGGTGCCGCCGGGTCAGGAATTCACGTATGCGGTGCGCGCCCAGGGGCGGCTGGAGAATGTCGAGGATTTCGGCAAGATCGTGCTGCGTGCCAATACCGACGGCTCGATCGTGCGCGTCAGCGATGTCGCCCGTATCGAACTCGGCTCCCAGACCTACAGTCTGCAGGGGCGACTCAACGGCAAACCCGCCGCTATCGTCGCCCTCTACCTGATGCCGGGCGCCAATGCCCTCGATTCAGCAGACGGCGCCAAGAAGCTGATGGAGAAGCTGAAGCAGAGCTTCCCGCCCGACCTCGACTATGTCGTCGCCCTGGATACCACGCTGTCGGTCACCGAAGGGATCAAGGAGATCCAGCACACGTTGATCGAGGCGTTGGTGCTGGTGATCATCGTCGTCTTCATCTTCCTGCAGGGCTGGCGGGCGACCCTGATCCCGCTGCTGGCGGTGCCGGTATCGCTGGTCGGCACCTTCATGCTGTTCCCGCTGTTCGGCTTCTCGATCAACACCCTGTCACTGTTCGGCCTGGTGCTGGCGATCGGCTTGGTCGTCGACGACGCCATCGTCGTGGTCGAGGCGGTCGAGCATCACATCGAACACGGCCTCTCGCCCAAGTAGGCGACCTTCAAGGCCATGGAGGAGTACTCGGGGCCGATCATCGCCATCGCCGAGATCCGGGCCGCCGTCTCCATCCCGACCGCCTTCATCCCCGGGATCACCGGCCAGCTCTACCAGCAGTTCGCGGTGACCATCGCCATCTCGGTGATCATCTCGGCCTTCAACGCGCTGACCCTGAGCCCGGCGCTCTGCGCCATGCTGCTCAAGCCCAAGGTCAAGGGCAGCGGACCGCTGCAGAAGTTCTACGACGGCTTCAACAGGATGTTTGCCAAGGTGACCGGCGGTTACGTCGGCATCTGCCGGATCGCCATCCGCCGGAGCCTGATCAGTTTCGTCTTCCTGGCGGCCGTTGCCGTGAGCATCGGCTTCTTCGGCAAAGTCGTACCCTCGGGCTTCCTGCCCGATGAAGACCAGGGATACGTCTTTGCCGCAGTCCAGCTTCCCGATGCCTCTTCGCTGCAGCGCACCTCGGAGGTCGCCCGCCAGGCCGAAGAGATGATCATGTCGACGCCGGGCGTCAAGTACGTGACCACCATCGTCGGCTACAGTTTGTTGAGCCAGGTGACGAGCACCTCCAGCGCCTTCTTCTTCATCACACTCGAGAACTGGGCAGAGCGCAAGAAGCCCGAGGAGCAATACACGGCAATCAAGGCCGAGTTGACCAAGAAGCTTGGCGGCATCAGCAGCGCCATCGCATTTGCCTTTCCGCCGCCGGCCATCCAGGGGGTCGGTACCTCTGGTGGTGCGACCTTCATTCTCCAGGATCGTGCCGGCAAGGAAGTCGCCTTCCTCGCCGAGAACACCACAAAGTTCATCGAAGCCGCGAGAAAGCGCCCCGAACTCGCCAGCGTTTCGACGACCTTCCGGCCAAACGTGCCGCAGTTGTTCCTCGAAGTGGACCAGGACAAGGTGCTGAAGCAGGGTGTCGCCTTGAGCGATGTTTACAAGACACTGCAGAGCTTCCTCGGCAGCGGCTTCATCAACTACTTCAACCGCTTCGGGCGCCAGTGGCAAGTCTACGTCCAGGCCGAGGGCGACTACCGGACCAACATCGACAACGTCGGCCAGTTCTACGTGCGCAACAGCAAGGGCGAAGCGGTGCCGCTATCGGCCCTGACGTCGGTGCGTAACGTCTCCGGCCCGGAATTCACGATGCGCTACAACCTCTACCGCAGCGCGCAGATCAATGCATCGGCGGCGCCTGGCTTCAGTTCGGCGCAGGTCATGCGGGCGCTCGAGGAGGTCTTCGCCGAGACGATGCCCAATGAAATGGGCTACGAGTACATGGGCATGTCGTTCCAGGAGCAGAAGGC
>CAZGPO010000277.1:0-3043 GCA_964527745.1 uncultured Dechloromonas sp. | reverse complement strand
TAGTCGTCAGAGCCCCCCATGATCGTTTCACGCTGGCCAGGTTGCGCCACCTTCACGGCAGCGGCTGGATTGTCCTCGAGGATGCCTTCAGAGATTGCCCAGGAATATGCAGCGCGGAGGATTAGAACCGATTTGTCCGCCGTGCCGGCGCCGCCCTTGACCTTTGCCAGCCCGCGCGCCACCGTCTTGAATCTGCCGGCGGTCTTTCCATCCTTGATGGCAACCTGAGCGCGCCTCACGTCGTCGCTGGTCAGCAGGTCGGCATGCTTGGTGCCAAGCAGCGGCATCAAGTGGCGTTCGATCCTGCCTCTATCGGTTGCCTTGGTGGTTTCCGCCTTCTCGGCAAAAGCAGGGGACGCGACGTAGCGGTTCAACAACTCGGTGATCGTGATCGCCTCCCGGCGCGCCCGCTTTTGACCCATCTGGCCGGCGACAATTAGCCTGACCGGTTGGCGACAACTATCTTGGCCGGTTGGACCGAAAGCCGGGAAGGTCCGGAAGCGAGGGATACAGTGATCTCCTGACGAATAGCGTGAGGAGGCGCTGAGTGCCCGGCAAGAAGATAACGGACCAACAAGTGCGCAAGTACAAAGCAATGAGAAGGCAGGCCACGCAAGAGATTGCGGCGGCGAGAATGGGGATCAGCGTGCGTTCGGCACGGCGGATCGAGAAAGCAGACAAGTTGCCATCACAGCGAGGGCCGCGACACTGGCGAACCCGAGCGGATCCGCTGGCCGGCGTCTGGGAAGCGGAACTGGTGCCGCTACTGGAAGCCGAACCGGGTTTGCAAGGGAGAACCCTGTTTGAGGAATTACAGCAGCGTCACGGTGATCGTTTCGGTGACGGCATTCTGCGTACCCTCCAGCGACGCGTGCGTGCCTGGCGCGCCGAACATGGGAACGAGAAGGAAATCTACTTCGCCCAGAACAATCCGCCCGGGCGTCTGGCGCTCTCGGATTTCACCGTGTGCGACAGCCTTGGGGTAATTGTCGCGGGCGAGGCCTTTCCCCATCGACTGTATCAGTGCGCGCTGGCCTACTCGGGCTGGCGCCATGCCGAAGTCGTGCGTGGTGGCGAAAGCTTCGCGGCTCTGGCCCAAGGTCTGCAGAATGCCCTGTGGTCATTGGGCGGCGTTCCTGACGAGCATCGTACCGATAGCCTCTCCGCCGCCTTCAATAACCTGGCTGAACAGGAAGAGCTGACACGCCGTTACGCCGACCTGTGCAAGCACTACGGGCTTCGTGCCAGCCGCAACAACCTTGGGGAATCCCACGAGAACGGCAGCATCGAATCACGTCAAGGCAGCCTCAAGAACGCCATTGACCAGGCACTGCTGCTGCGTGGCCACCGCAACTTCGACGAACTGACCGACTACCGGCACTTCATTGCCGAGGTCGTGGCACGCATGAATCGTCGCGTATCGGCCAAGGTGACAGAAGAGCGTACGGCACTCAAGCCCTTGCCGGTACGGCGCACCAGCGAGTACGAAGAAACGGATGCCCGGGTCACCAAATACAGCACCGTCAGCGTCAAGCGCATCCTCTACAGCGTTCCGTCCCGGCTGATCGGCCATCGTCCCAAGTTCCGCATCTATCCGGAGCGTGTCGAAGCCTGGTTGGGCGATGTGTGCGTCTTTGAAACCGTGCGCGGCGTGGTGCCACCCGGCAAGCAGCGGGGCAAGGTCATCGACTACCGGCACTTGGTCCCGACGCTGAAGCGAAAGCCGGGTGCCTTTGCGCGCTGGGTTCTGCGCGATGACATGTTTCCCCGTGCCGAATATCGGCAGACCTGGGAACGTCTGAGTGAGAAGCTACCGGAACGGCAAGCCTGCAAGGTCATGGTCGGCCTGCTCGACTTAGCGGCCAACGGCGCCTGTGAAGTGCAGTTGGCCCAGGTCCTTGGCGACCTGCTTCAGGCAGGCGCCTTGCCTGAACTGGAGGGACTGGAGGAGCAATTTGCCCCGAAGGCAACGCCAGTGCCTGATGTCAAGGTCGAACTACCGACGTTGGCAGACTACGACTGTCTTATGGAGGTGGCGGTATGAGCGCGATCGAATCCGCCACTTTGCCAATGCTGCTCACCGAGCTGCGCTTGCCCACCATCAAGCGCCTATGGTCAGCCTTGGCGGAACAGTCCAACCGTGAGGGATGGACGGCCGAGCGCTTTCTGACAGCCTTGTGTGAGCATGAACTTAATGAGCGGGAGACGCGCCGGATTGACCGGCACCGCATGGAATCGAACCTGCCGCCAGACAAGCGGCTGGCAGATTTCGACTTCAGCGCCGTGCCTACCGTATCAAAAGCGCATGTCACGGCGCTGTCCGAGGGCGATAGTTGGATTGAGCAGGGGGCGAACATCCTACTGTTTGGCCCGCCCGGGGTCGGCAAGACGCACTTGATTGCGGCCATTGGCCATGGCTTGATTGAGCGGGGCTATCGTGTCCTGTTTGCTCGTACCGGTGAGTTGGTGCAACGGCTGCAGTCAGCAAGAAGGGATCTTCGCTTGCCAGCCGAGTTGGCCAAGCTCGACCGCTTTGACTTGCTCATCTGCGATGACTTCAGCTACGTTCGCAGGGATCAGGCGGAAACATCGGTACTCTTCGAGTTGATTGCTGAGCGCTATGAGCGTCGCAGCATCGCGATCACCGCGAATCAGCCGTTCTCGGGCTGGGACAATGTGTTCGCCGAACCGGCGATGACCTTGGCCGCCGTCGATCGTTTGGTGCATCACTCGACGATCTTCGAGATGAATGTGGAAAGTTTCCGCCGCCGCTCTGCTCAGGCGGGGCGCGCCCCGCCTGAGCAGAGCAAAAAACCAACGTCAAAGGCAAAAGGCTAAACCCAACATGCCTCGCTTCCACCGGCCAGGATAATTGACGCCGACCGGCCAAGGTAATTGACACCGGGCACCCATCGGGTCGATACCGTTGAACACATCGTTATGTAGCTCTTTGGCCTTCTGCTTTGCCAGGTCTACCGTAAGCGTGTTGGATAGCTTGCCGATGGTGTAACGGCGCGTGCTGCCTTCCTTTGTCCGGTATTGA
>CAZGPO010000276.1:0-3134 GCA_964527745.1 uncultured Dechloromonas sp. | reverse complement strand
AGGACGGGCTGCTTTCACGGATGCGTTTTGGCAGCCGATAAGCCGCAATCTCTTTCAACAGCAGGTACATTGATGAAAAAATTTTCTATAAGTCGCAAACAAGCCATTGGCCTGACAACGCTGCTCGTCGTTGCAGCCATCGCCATCATGGCGCTGCGCGGCGGTGGCCCGGGCGCGGTTAAGGTCAGCGCAGCCAAAGTCGTGCGCGGCGATCTCAAGCCAACCCTGTTCGGCATTGGCGTGGTTGAGGCGCAGCGCAATATTCTGGTTGGTCCGACCGTCGCCGGGCGGGTGGCCAAGGTCTATGTCGAACAAGGTGCCGAGGTGGTGGCCGGCGCTCTGCTCGCCGAAATGGACCCGGTCGATTTGAACGAACGCCTGAGCGCAAGCCGCCAAGCCATGCTGCGCGCCAAATCTTCCGTCGCTGCCAGCCAGGCGCAGGCGCAGGAAGCGGAGAGCCGCAAGGCAACCGCCGACGCCAGCGCCAAGCGCTATGCTTCGCTGCGTGAGCGAGGTTTTGTCAGTACCGAAGCCGAGCGCAGCAAGGGTCATGAAGCCCGTGCCGCCGAAGCCGCGTTGCGCGCAAGCCAGGCCAATATTGGCGTTTCCAGCGCCGATGCCGCTCGCTTGAGCGAGGAAGCCGCTGCACTGGAAAAGCAATTGTCCAATACCAGACTCATCGCGCCGGTGGCCGGGCTGGTCATCGCCCGCGATGTCGAGCCGGGTAGTACGGCGGTGGCTGGGCAAGCGGTGTTGCGCCTGGCTGAAAAGGATTCGCTGTGGCTGCGTGTGCGTATCGACCAGGGGCGCTCGGCTGGCCTCGCCGTCGGCTTGCCCGCCAGCATCAAGCTGCGCAGCCGTCCGGGCGAGCGCTTCAGTGGCAAACTGGCGCGCATCGAGCAGTTGTCCGATTCAGTTACCGAGGAGCGTCTGGTGATGGTGGCTTTTGATCAGCCGCCCGTTGGCCTGACGCTCAACGAAATGGCCGAGGTTATCCTCACCTTGCCGCCCCGCAGCAACGCCCTGACTATGCCGCCGGCTGCTTTGGTCAGGCAGAACGGTCAAACCGGGGTTTTTGCGGTGGAAGACGGTCGCGCCCGGTTTGTTACGGTCAACGTCGGAATTCGCACCGAAAATGGGGTTGAAATCCTTGATGGCCTGAGTGAAGGCGCGCAAGTGGTGACACAAAAAGCCAAGCCGCTGGTGGATGGCGATCGCCTGCGCCTTAGCGACGAAAATGGAACGCGCTCATGATCAATCTGGCTAGCCGCGACATTGGCCATCATCTTGGGCGCTTCGTGTTCACCGGCATCGGCCTCGGGCTGCTGATCGGTGTCACGCTAACCATGGCCGGCGTTTATCGCGGCATGGTCTCGGATGGCAGGGCGGTGATTGCCGCTTCGGGAGCAGATCTTTGGGTGGTGCAGAAAGACACGCTGGGTCCATGGGCGGAACCATCGTCGATTCGCGATGACGTCTATCGCACCCTCGCGGTTTTGCCCGGTGTCGCTGAAGCGGCGAATGTCGCTTACCTGACTATGCAGGTGGCGGTCAAAGGCAAGGACGTGCGCGTCATGCTGGCCGGCATTGAACCGGGTGCGCTGGGCGAACCGGCGCAGATCGTCAGTGGCCGGCCTTTGCTCAACAGTCATTACGAAGCGGTGGCCGATCAGGCGACCGGCTTGAGCGTCGGCGATAGCGTCAATATTCGTCGCCACGATTACACGGTGGTTGGCCTGACGCGGCGCGCCACTTCATCCTCCGGTGACCCGATGCTGTTCATCCCGCTCAAGGATGCGCAGGAAGTCCAGTTTCTCAAGGACAACGACAGCCTGGTTGCCGAGCGCGCCCGCACCGCCGCCAACCCATCGCTAAACCGCCCCGGCGTGCCCGGTTTGCTCGACGCCGTGCTGGCCAGCCAGACCACCAGCCACAACGTCAATGCCGTGCTGCTCCGTCTCGCTCCCGGTTACCCAGCCGACGAGGTCAAGGCTGAAATCGCTCGCTGGAAGCATCTGACCGCCTGGACGCGCGCCGATATGGAAGACATCCTGGTCGCCAAGCTGATCGCCACTTCCGCCAAGCAGATTGGCATGTTCCTGGTCATTCTCGCCATCGTCAGCGCGGCGATTGTCGCTTTCATCATCTACACCATGACCCTCAACAAGCAGCGCGAAATTGCCGTCCTCAAACTGATCGGCGCGCGCGACAGCAGTATCGCGCTGATGATCCTGCAACAGGCCATCGCCCTCGGTTTGATTGGTTATGCCGTTGGCCAGATTTCTGCCACCTTATGGGCGCCGTTTTTCCCCAAAACTGTCCTGCTCGAATCTGGCGATGCAGTGAGTGGGCTGGTCGTCACATTGATCGTTTGTGCCTTGGCCAGCGTGCTGGCGATTCGCGCCGCCTTGCGCGTCGATCCAGCTGATGCGATTGGAGGCTGAGATGACCAAAAACAACAACGATAGTATTGCCATCAGCCTTTCCGGCCTGACCAAAACCTACGGCAGCGGCAGCACAGCGGTGCACGCCCTGCGCGGGGTCGATATGACCATCCAGCGCGGCGAGGTCGTCGGCCTGGTCGGCCCCAGCGGCTCCGGTAAAAGCACCCTGCTCAAATGCCTGGGCGCCGTCATCGAACCGACTGGCGGCCAGATTGACCTGGGCGGCGAAACCATCTTCGACGGCAACACCAACGGCTGGCAGATCAAGGATTTGCGCGCCCTGCGCCGTGATCGCATCGGCTTCATTTTCCAGGCGCCTTACCTGATTCCCTTTCTCGATGTGACCGACAACGTGGCGCTGCTGCCCATGCTGGCCGGCGTGCCGAATGAGGAAGCGCGGCAACGGGCGCGTGAGCTGATCGAGGCGCTCGATGTCGGCCACCGCGCCGGGGTGCGGGTGAATATGCTCTCCGGCGGTGAGCAACAACGCGTGGCGATTGCCCGTTCGCTGGTCAATCACCCGCCGGTCATCCTCGCCGACGAGCCGACTGCCCCGCTCGACTCGACCCGCGCCCTCGCCGTCATGCGCATCCTCAATCAGATGGCGCAGCGCTATGGCGCGGCGATCATCGTTGTCACCCATGACGAAAAAATCATCCCGACCTTCAAGCGCATTTATCACATCCGCGA
>CAZGPO010000275.1:0-3165 GCA_964527745.1 uncultured Dechloromonas sp. | reverse complement strand
CTCCATCGCCTACGGCATTCCGGTCCAGTTTGACAAGGCCTACATTGAGGGCATCACCAAGCTGGAAGCCTCGGACATCCGCTATGCCGAGCAACTCGGCTATCGCATCAAGCTGCTTGGCATCGCCAAGCGCCGCAGCGACGGTGTCGAATTGCGCGTCCACCCGACGCTGATTCCGGCCAAGCGCCTGCTGGCCAACGTCGAAGGTGCGATGAATGCTGTCGTCGTCAAGGGCGATGCCGTCGGCACCACGCTTTACTACGGCAAGGGCGCCGGCGCCGAGCCGACCGCTTCGGCAGTCATCGCCGATCTTGTCGATGTCACCCGCCTGGCCACGGCCGATACCGCGCACCGGGTACCACACCTGGCCTTCCAGCCCGATTCGATGTCGGTGCTGCCGATTCTGCCGATGAGCGAAGTCAAGACCGGCAATTACCTGCGTTTGCGCGTCGAGGACAAAACCGGCGTACTCGCCGACGTGACCCGCATCCTCGCCGATCAAGGCATTTCGATCGATGCCATGCTGCAGCGTGAACCGGAAGAAGGCGAGGGTGAGACGGATATCATCATCCTGACCCACGTCTGCAAGGAAAGCGCTGCCGATGCGGCGATTGTCCGGATCGAGGCGCTACCGGCGCAGAAGGGCAAGGTCAAGCGCATCCGTCTGGAAGAACTGCAGTAGGCAAAACTGCAAGGCTCGATCAAGAGTGTCAAGGCCCCCATGCCAGTGGGGGCTTGCCGAGATGTATCAAGGAAAAAATTTTTCCGCTTGGCAGAATCCGGGGTTCCCGATCACCTCTTCAAGGAACGACCATGCAACCCATTCACTCCTGCAATCACACTACCCCGGAAGCCCTTTATCCATTCGATGCACGCGGTATCGCCAAGCGTTTCCGCCATGCTGCAATTTTTGGCGCGCTGGATGCGCTGATGCCCGGCGAAACCATGCGTTTCTGTAACGATCACGATCCGCTGCCACTGCTGGCCCAATTGCAGCAACGCTATGGCGATCGCCTGGGCATCGAGTACAAGCAGCGCGAGCCGGGCGCCATCGTGATCGATTTTGCCGTTGTGAGCTGATTGCTTCATACCGCGAGCCTGACCCTCCTTGCCTTGTTGGGCAGCGCCGTTCTGGCGCTGAGCGGGGTCGGTTCGCCGCTGGCGGTCGCGCATCTGGCGTTCGCCGTCGGCATCGTGCCGTTGATCTTCGCGGCAATGAGCCATTTTATCCCGGTTCTGACCCGTACCGGCGACCCCGGGCGCCTGATTTCCCGTCTGCCTGTTGCCGCCCAGCTGGCCGGACTCGCCGCTGTCGCAGCGATGCAGGGCGTTGTGCCGTACTGGCTGTTGTATGTGGCTGCTACGGTCGACCTGATTTTGGCAGCGATTTTGCTCAACTGGATTGCCGCCCGCGCCCGTGCCACGCTCGGGTCGCCGCATCCCGGCTGGCGCTGGTATGGCGCGGCGCTCGGTTGCCTGATGCTGGCCCTGCTGGCCTTATTGCTGGAGGCGCTCTGGCCGCAGTACTGGAAATCCTTGCGCCTGTTCCACCTGCATCTGAACACCCTTGGCCTGGTCGGGCTGGCGGCGCTCGGTACGCTGCCTGTATTGCTGCCGACGGCACTGGGCAAGCCCGATCCCGAAGCAGCAAGCTGGTTGCGGCGCCGGCTCTGGCTGGCGGCGGGTGGGGTACTGGTGATCGCTAGCGGTGTCGCTGTGATGTGGCCATTTGCCGCACCGGGAGCCGCGCTGATGCTGGTCGCGGCGTTTGGCCTCGCCGGCCAGTGGGTCAGGCGTTTTGGATTGCGCGCCGTGCTCGCCGATGGTGTGGCCTCGTCATTGCTGGGTGCCGTTCTCGGCTTGTTGGTCACGCTGGCTGCCGGATTGGCGCATGGCGCGGGCTTGATGCCCGGGCGGCCGACCCTGCTCGCCTGGGGCGTCGGCTTCCTGTTGCCACTGGTGAGCGGTGCGCTCAGCCAGCTCCTGCCGGTATGGCGCTGGCCGGGGCCGAGCATCCCGGCGCGCCAGATCATGCGTCATAAACTGGCTGCCACCGGCGGCTGGCGGGCAGTGCTGTTTTTTCTTGCGGCACTGGCCTTGCTCGGTGGTTTCGATACCCTTGGCGGAGCACTGCTGGCCGGCGGATTACTGTTGTTCGCCAGCGGACTGATGCAGGCTGTGCGTGTGTCGCGCACTTAGGGTATTTCCGCCGGGCTGCGGTCAACGCGGTAAAATCCCTTTTTTCCGCATTCAGGGCTTCGCCATGCGCTATATCTCCACCCGCGGCCACGCCGCGCCCCAGTCTTTCTGCGACATTCTGCTCGGTGGCCTGGCGCCGGACGGCGGCTTGTATCTGCCGGAAAGTTATCCGCAGATCAGTCGCGGCGAACTCGATGCCTGGCGCAAGCTGTCGTACGCCGACCTGGCCTATGAAATCTTGGCCAAGTTCATCACCGACATTCCGCCAGCAGACTTGAAGGCGCTGGTCGCCAAAACCTATACCGCGCAGGTCTATTGCCACACCCGCAACGGCGGCGACGCAGCGCAGATCACGCCGCTGACCAAGCTCGAAGCGGGTCTGTACACGCAGGAACTGTCCAATGGTCCGACGCTGGCCTTCAAGGACATGGCCATGCAGTTGCTCGGTAACCTCTTCGAGTACGTGCTGGACAAGCGTGGCGAGGCGATCAACATTCTCGGCGCCACTTCCGGCGATACCGGCTCGGCCGCCGAATACGCGATGCGCGGCAAGCACAACGTCAAAGTTTTCATGCTGTCGCCGGACGGCAAGATGAGCGCCTTCCAGCGCGCCCAGATGTATTCGCTGCAGGACGCCAATATCTTCAACATCGCCGTCACCGGTCTATTCGACGATGCGCAGGACATCGTCAAGGCCGTCTCTAACGATGCCGAATTCAAGGCCAAATACAAGATCGGTGCCGTCAACTCGATCAACTGGGCGCGTGTTGCAGCGCAGATCGTCTATTACTTTCAGGGTTACTTCCTGGCCACGAAATCGAATGACGAGCAGGTCGCCTTCGCCGTGCCTTCGGGCAACTTCGGCAACATCTGCGCCGGCCACATCGCGCGTCAGATGGGCCTGCCGATTGCCCGCCTGGTACTGGCAACCAATGAAAACGACGTGCTCGACGAGTTTTTCAAGAC
>CAZGPO010000274.1:0-3189 GCA_964527745.1 uncultured Dechloromonas sp. | reverse complement strand
CCGCTGGCCGGTGGGCACCTCGGTTTCGGCCTCGACTGGGCCAAGTACGATCTGGCGACCATCGTCGCCGAGGTCATCGCTCATCTCAAGGCCGAGCAACTGAACATTCCGGTCATTCCGGCCGGCGGCATCTTTACCGGCAGTGACGCGACGGCTTTTCTCGAAAGCGGCGCGGCGGCGGTGCAGGTCGCGACGCGGTTCACGGTTTCCGAAGAGTGCGGCTTGCCGGCCGACGTCAAGCAGGAATACTTCAAGGCCAATGAAGACGACATCGTGGTTAACGAGATCTCGCCGACCGGTTACCCAATGCGCATGATCAAGAGCAGCCCGGCGATCGGCGACGGCATCCGCCCCAATTGCGAAGCCTATGGTTACCTGCTCGACGCCAACGGCAAGTGTTCCTACGTGACCGCCTACAACCGCGAGGTGGCGGCGCATCCGGGGGCGCGCAAGGTGCAGGTCTGGGACAAGACCTGCCTGTGCACGCACATGCGAAATTTTGACCTATGGACCTGCGGTCACCTGACCTATCGGCTCAAGGACACGACGCATCGGCAGGCCGACGGCACTTACGATTTGTTGTCTGCCGAACACATCTTCAAGGATTATCAGTTCAGTACCGACAACAAGGTCGCGCTACCCTGATCCTGAACGCGGTCGACCGGCGATGAATATCGAACTGATTGGGCTGGTCGTCATCTTTGTCGTCATTGCAATCGTCGTCATCAAGTCGCAATAGCCGCTGCGCTAGCTCACATTGCTCCAGCCGAGGCGGGCCAGTGTTGCCGCGAACTCGCCCGATACCGGCATCCTGATTTCCAGACGCTGGCCGCTTTCGGGGTGGTCGAAGCGCAGTTCGGTACACGCCAGCAGCATCCGGTGGCAGTCCAGTTCGCTTGCGAAGAAACGGTTGTGCCGACCCTTGCCATAGGTCGCATCGCCGATGATCGGGTGGGCGATATGTTTCAGGTGGCGGCGCAACTGATGGCGGCGGCCGGTCAGCGGTTCCAGTTCGAGCAGCGCGTAGCGGCTGCTCGGATAGCGGTCGACGGTGACCGGCAGCTCGATTTCGGCAAGCTTGCGGAAATTCGTGATGGCGTCCTGCGCCTCGTTGCTGCTCTGCTCGCCGCGAAAAAGATAAGGGTCGCGCTGACGGCTCAGCGGGTGGTCTATCGTTCCGCAAGCAGGCGGATGGCCGCGGACGACTGCCCAATAGCGTTTTCCCACTGTGCCAGCCTCAAACTGGCGACCGAGCGCACCGGCGATTTCACGATTCAGGCCGAACAGCAGCACGCCGGAGGTGCCGCGGTCGAGGCGGTGGGCAGCCCAGACCCGCTGGCCGATCTGGTCGCGCAGGATCTGAATGGCGAAGCGCGTTTCGTGGCGGTCGATTTCGGAGCGGTGGACCAGCAGCCCCGGCGGCTTGTCGATAGCGACGATATTTTTGTCGCGATAGAGAATCGGTAAGGCTTCAGGCAAAGAAACGCTGCTGCGCGGCGGCGGAAATCGCCATGCCGGTGACGTGGGCGCGTTCGAGCAATTCCCAATAGTAACGGTAGGAGGCGCGGTCGTGCAGTTTGCCGGCGTGCTGGATCGGCCCCCAATCCCTGTCCTGGGCAGCGATCAGGATTTCGCCGGCGGCCTGAACTTCCGAAAAATCGGGGCGCATCGCTTCGACGATCGGCATGATCTGGTTCGGGTGGATACTCCACATGCGGAGAAAGCCGAACTCGTTGCGCGCGCGGCGGGCGTCACTGGCAATGTGTTCAATGTCCTTCAGTTCGGTAGTCACGTTGTGCGATGGCACAATCCCGCAGGCGAGCGCGGCGGCGCTGATCTCGCACTTGGCGCGGGCGACCAGCGGGTGCTCGAACTGGCCGGGGCTGGTCATCGCGCTGGCGGGGATGGCACCGTGGTGACCGGAAACGAAATCCATCAGGCCGAAATCGAGGCTCTCGACGCCGGGCAGGGCGGCGATCTCCCAGACGTCACGCAGGGCGCCGTGGGTCTCGATCAGGACGTGAACCGGAATCCTGCGGTCAACGCCGAAATGTTGCTCGATTTCGCGCAGTGCCTCGATCTGCGTTTCGACATCGCCGACGCTGCACGGCTTCGGCAGGGTGATGAACGGCAGGCGGCAGGCGGCAGTGCGGACCAGGATCTCGATGTCCTGCCGCCAGTGCGCGCGGGTAACGTCATGAACGCGGGCGCCGACCCGGTTGAACAGGTTGTCGTCGCTCATGATGACGGCGGCGGCCATTTCGGCATGTGCGCGCTCGGCGCCTGCCGCAGCACCATCCTCGCAGTCGCAGGTGATGTCGAAAATCGGGCCGAGTTCCTTCTGCAACTGCAACGCCTTCCTCATCAGTTTTTCCGAGCCGGCGTAGTGGTCGACCGCAGGCAGGATGGGGAAGATGGCTTCGCCGGCGAAGAGAACGGTCTTTGGATGACGCATGGCTGTACTCGCTGCAAAAAGAAAGGGCCGCGGTATTTTACCGCGGCCCTCCGCCGAGACCGGAAACCGGTGCTGGATCAGACCAGTCCCATGCCCTTGACGGCCTCGGCTTCCTCGGTCAGTTCCTTGAGCGTGATGTTGATCTTCTCGCGGCTGTAATCGTCGATTTCCAGACCCTGAATGATCTTGAACGAACCGCCCTTGCACTCGCAAGGCATGCCGAATACCTGGCCCTTGGGAATGCCGTAGGAACCGTCCGAAGGAACGCCCATGGTGACCCACTGGTCGGAACCATTTACCCAGTCACGGATGTGGTCGATGGCGGCGCTGGCGGCGGAAGCGGCGGACGACAGGCCGCGGGCTTCGATGATCGCGGCACCGCGCTTGCCGACGGTCGGCAGGAAGATGTCGTTGTTCCAGGCGTGATCGTTGATCAGATCCTTGACGCTGTCGCCATTGGACGTGGTGTAGCGGTAGTCGGCGTACATCGTCGGCGAGTGGTTGCCCCAGACGATCAGCTTCTGCAGCGAAAAAACCGGGCGGCCGGACTTGGCGGCCAATTGCGACATGGCGCGGTTGTGATCGAGGCGCAGCATGCTGTGGTAGTTGTTGGGGTCGGTACGGCCAACCTTCTTGGCGGCAGCGGCAGCGATCATGGCGTTGGTGTTGCACGGGTTGCCGACGACCAGAACGCGGACGTTTTCCTTGGCGTTCTCGGCGATGGCCTTGCCCTG
>CAZGPO010000273.1:0-3219 GCA_964527745.1 uncultured Dechloromonas sp. | reverse complement strand
AGGATGTCGGTCAGCACCGCGAAGCGGTTGCCTTCCTTGATCAGGCCCATGGCGATACCGGCGACGTGCGCCTTGAGCGGCACACCGGCATCGAGCATGGCGAGACAGCCGCCGCAGACGGAAGCCATCGACGACGAGCCGTTGGACTCGGTGATTTCGGAAACCAGTCGAATCGAGTACGAAAAATCTTCCGGCTTCGGCAGGACAGCCAGCAGCGCGCGCTTGGCCAGACGGCCGTGGCCGATCTCGCGGCGCTTCGGCGTGCCGAAACGGCCACATTCGCCAGTCGCGTACGGCGGCATGTTGTAGTGCAGCATGAAGCGATCACGGTATTCTCCGGCCAGCGCGTCGATGATCTGTTCATCGCGGTTGGTGCCCAGCGTGGCAACGGCCAGTGCCTGGGTTTCACCACGCGTGAACAGCGCCGAACCGTGAGTGCGCGGCAGGACGCCGGAACGCATGGTGATCGGCCGTACGGTGCGCGTATCGCGACCGTCGATGCGCGGCGCGCCGCTCAGGATGCGGCCACGCACGATACCGGCTTCGAGTTCGTGGAACAGGTTGCCGACGGTATTTTCATCCGGCGCGCCCTCGCCTTGGCACAATGCTGCGACAGCCTCGGCACGAATGACCTTGACTGCCTGGCTACGGGTCTGCTTGACAGTGATGTTGTAGGCCTCTTCAAGCTTGGCGCTGACCAGTTCGGACAACTTGGCGACCAGCGCCTCGTCCTTGGCCGGCGGCTGCCAGTCCCATTCCGGCTTGCCGGCTTCTTCGACCAGTTCGTTGATCGCGTTGATCGCCTTCTGCATTTCCGTATGACCGAAAACGACGGCGCCGAGCATGACTTCCTCGGACAGTTCCTGAGCTTCGGATTCAACCATCAGCACGGCGGCTTCGGTACCGGCGACGACGAGGTCGAGCTGCGATTCCTTGAGCTGGCTCAGGGTCGGGCACAGGACATACTGGCCGTTGATGTAGCCGACGCGCGCGGCACCGATCGGGCCGTTGAACGGCACACCGGAGATCGACAGCGCAGCGGAAGCGCCGATCAGCGCGGGAATATCGGAGTCGATTTCCGGGTTCAACGACATCACGGTGGCGATGATCTGCACTTCGTTGTAAAAGTCATCCGGGAACAGCGGACGCAGCGGACGGTCGATCAGGCGGCTGGTCAACGTCTCCTTGTCGGAGGGACGGCCTTCGCGCTTCAGGAAGCCGCCGGGAATACGGCCAGCGGCATAGGCTTTTTCTTGATAATCAACGGTCATCGGGAAGAAATCCTGACCGGGCTTGCTCGATTTGGCGGCAACGACGCTCACCAGAACGACGGTTTCTTCCATGGTAACAACGACAGCGCCGCCAGCCTGGCGGGCAATTTCGCCGGTTTCGATGGTGACCTGATGGTCTCCGTAGGCGAAGGTTTTTTTCACGACATTAAACATATTTTCCTTTCATCTCATCACAATGAACAACACACGACACAACAACAAATGAAAAAAGCGGCCGGGAGATTTCCGGGCCGCTTTTTCGTGGCTTTGGTCCAGCTTACTTGCGCAGACCAAGGCGGGTAATCAGGTTACGGTAGGCATCGACATTCTTGCCCTTCAAGTAATCCAGGAGCTTGCGGCGCTGGCTAACCATGCGCAGCAGGCCACGACGCGAGTGGTGATCCTTCTTGTGCTCCTTGAAGTGCGGAGTCAGGTCGTTGATACGGGCGGTCAGCAGCGCGATCTGGACTTCCGGCGAACCGGTGTCGCCCTTGACACGCTGAAAATCGGCGACGACGCCGGCTTTGGATTCTGCATTCATTGCCATTTCAAACTCGCTTTCATGGTTACAACGCCGCCCCGGTTTGATAGAGCAAGCGCCAGGTTAAGATAATTTTCCCGTTGGCGACGGAAAGCGTCGAATTATATCAGCTTAATCAGCCAATTGCACCAAACGCTTCGGCCACAAACGCCCATCAGGCCCCGGTTCGCCAATGCCGATCAGTCGGCCATTGGCATAAACGCTGATCTTCCCGGTCATTCCCGGCAGTATGTCGACCGGATTGCCGTGGCGAAAGCGATCCGCCGCCTCACCTTCGACCACCAAGGCCGGCAGGCTGCGCAGCAAGGTATCGACTGGCTGCAGGCGCCCTGCCCGGCCGGCTTCGTCGAGCGCTTCGAGTTCAGCCAGCGTTACTGCTGCGCCCAGATCGAGATCGCCAACCACGGTGCGGCGCAAGGCCGCCAGATGGGCACCGCAACCGAGCGCCTGCCCGATGTCGGCCGCCAGCACGCGGATATAGGTTCCCTTGCTGCAGGCAACCCGCAGGGTCAAGCGATCGCCGGAAAAATCCAGGCAATCGATAGCATGAATGGTCACCGCGCGTGCTTCGCGCTCGACCTCGATTCCTTGGCGAGCCAGCTCGTACAGCGGGCGACCATCGCGCTTGAGCGCAGAATGCATCGGCGGAATCTGCAGGATGGCGCCGGTGAATTGCGGCAGCACCTGCAAAATATCGTCAATTCCGACGTCGACCGCAGCAGTTGCGGTGACCGTGCCGTCAGCATCGCCGGAATCTGTGGTGACACCCAGCTGGACAACCGCCTCATAAGTTTTATCGGCGTCAAGCAGGTCGGCGGAAAACTTGGTCGCTTCGCCGAAACAGAGCGGCAGTAGACCGGTCGCCAGCGGATCGAGAGTGCCGGTATGGCCGCCCTTGGCTGCCGAAAAAAGGCGGCGCGCCTTTTGCAGCACGGCATTGGAGGTCAGCCCAAGCGGCTTGTCGAGCAGCAGAACGCCATCGACCTGTTGCCAGGCCTTCCTGACTTGCATGATTGGATTATTCTTCCGGCGTCTGATCGCTCAGGGCGTTGGCCTGATCGATCAGCAGCGAAAGGCTGGCGCCGCGCTCGATGGAGTTGTCGTAAACGAAATGAAGCTCGGGCAGCGTGTGGATGTGGATCCGCCGTCCCAGTTCGCGACGCAGGAAACCCGCCGCGCGCTTGAGGCCGCGTTCGATTTCTTCCCGATGCTCGTCGTCGAGGGTCGCGTAGAAAACCTTGGCGTGGGCATAATCCGGGGTCAGCTCGACGGCCGTCAGGCTGATCATGCCGACCCGCGGGTCCTTCAGTTCAGTGCGAATCAGGTCGGCGAGGTCGCGACGAATCTGCTCTGCGACCCGATCGCTGCGCTGAAAACCCTTTTTCTTCATTACAGCGAACGCGCCAC
>CAZGPO010000272.1:0-3223 GCA_964527745.1 uncultured Dechloromonas sp. | reverse complement strand
GGTCTTTAACTGGGTCGCTACAATGCATAAGGGAAGTATTACCGTGAGAACTCCTTTCCTCTACACCCTGGCATTCATTTTCCTCTTTATGATTGGAGGACTTACAGGACTGTGGCTCGGCGCGCTGGCCGCTAGCGACGTCGCCCCGCACCGGCCCTGGTTCGTGCGCAACCAGCTGGCCAGCCAGGCCGCGCTGGCGCATTACCCCGGCCTCCGCCCACGCTACGAACGCCTGGTCACCGCCCACCTCGCCGGGCGCATCGATTCCGACCAACTCAAGCCCGACGAAGCGGCACAGGAAAATGCCATTCGCCGGGCGCTGCAACAGCCCGCCACGGTCGACGGCCTGCCGCCGCTGAATTCGCAAAAGTCGCGGCCGCCACAGCCGGTCTTGTTGTGGATGATCGAAACCCCCGAACGCACGACCAGCACGGCTTCCGGTGACCCCGGCGACCACCTGCCGCGCGAAGGCAGCGCCGCCAAGGCCGGCGAGAAGGACGCGCACAAAGCCGAGCAGGTAGCGACGCCGGAAAACAAGAACCCGATGCTTGCCATGTTCCGCGCCGAAAGCCTGCCGACCTGGGCCGAATACATCCGCGTGAATCGCGCCTACGACGACGACGAAGACCCCAACGCCCGCGATGTCGCCAATGACCTCGACCAGCTTTCGCTGACCCGCGACGGCGAAACTGCGGTTTCGCGCGTCCGCTTCGATCTCGACCTGCCGTCGGCCGCCGAGGACGACGCACCGGTCGGCCCCGGCATTCCGCTGCCCGAATGGGATTACCGCAAGTCACTGCTGCTCGCCGACCATTGCCGCCTGCAGCCGATGATCGCCCACGATGCCGGCCACGCCCCGCTGCCGGCGGAACTCGCCGCCACTGCGAAGAAGCTGCGCGGCCAGTTTGCCGCCCTCGCCCCGCAACGCCGCTGGCTCAAGGCACAGCCCGACGGACCGGAACTCGACGTCGATTCCTGCGTGCGCAACCACGCCGACCGCGCCTCTGGCCACACCCCGGAAAGCGGCGGCTATCTCGCCCAGGCGCGCTGCGAGCGCGATCTCGCCTGCCTGCTGCTGGCCGATCTCTCGATGTCCACCGACGCCTGGATCTCCGACACGCACCGCATCGTCGATGTCATCCGCGATTCGCTGCTGCTGTTTTCCGAAGCGCTTTCCGCCACCGGCGACCGCTTCGGCATCTACGGCTTTTCCTCGCTGCGCCGGCAGAACATCCGTTTCCACCTGCTCAAGGATTTCAATGGCCGCTACGATGCCGCAGCGCGCGCCCGCATCCTCGCCATCAAGCCCGGTTTCTACACGCGCATGGGTGCCGCCCTGCGTCAGGCCACGGCGATTCTCGGCGAGCAACCGGCCAGCCGCCGCCTGCTGCTGATCATCACCGACGGCAAACCGAACGACCTCGACCTCTACGATTCCCGCTACGGCATCGAAGATACCCGGATGGCCGTGCACGAAGCACGGCGTCTCGGCCTAACCCCATTCTGCGTCACCATCGACCGCGAGGCCGGTGCCTACCTGCCCTACCTGTTCGGCCCGGCCGGCTTCTGCGTCATCCGCAAACCCGAGGAATTGCCGCGCCGCCTGCCGCTGCTCTACGCCCAATTGACCCGAAACTAGTACTAAAGGACTATTGTCCTGTTGCTTGCTTGAATGACACCATCCACCTAGTCATTTTTAGCAAATATCAAAAAAACATGCAGGCCAATCACCCCATCAACGTCGAAGCGCTCCTCACCCACATTCCGCTTTTTGAAGGCCTCGCAGCCGAGGAAATCGCCCGCATCGCCCGTTCCAGCCGCGAGATTCATGTCGGCAAAGGCGATATCCTGTTTCACAAGGGGGACCCCTGCAACGGTTTCCACCTGCTGGTCTACGGCCAGGTCAAGCTCGCCTTCACATCACAGCAAGGCAGTGAAAAGGTCGTCGAAATTCTGCAGCAGGGCCAGAGTTTCGGCGAAGCGGTCATGTTCATGGACAAGCCCTACATCGTCTTCGCCCAGGCGCTGACCGACTCGCTGCTGCTGCACGTATCGAAGCAGGCAGTGTTCGACGAAATCGAACGCGACCACAACCTGTGCCGCAAGATGCTGGCCGGCATGGCCATGCGCCTGCATCAACTGATGAACGACGTCGAATCCTACTCGCTGCACTCGGGCAAGGAGCGCATCATCGGCTACCTGCTGCGCGAATTGCCAGACGAGGACAGCAACGGCACCAACGTCGCCATCACCCTGCCGACCAACAAGGGCGTCATCGCCTCGCGCCTCAACCTGACCCAGGAACACTTCTCGCGCATCCTGCACGAACTGACCGAACTGGGCCTGATCGCCGTCGAGGGCCGGAAGATTCATATTCCGAGCGTCGCGAATTTGCGGAAGCACGAGGGCTGACGCCGGTTTCACCGCGAACACGGGCAAGGAAAAGGGGCGATGAAAATCGCCCCTTTTTCATGGTCGACCGCGACAGGCGTCAGTCGCTCAGCAGTTTGCCCTTCGTCAACAGGTCCTGGATGATCGTTTGATCGCTCAAGGTGCCGTTGCTGGTCAGATCGACACCCTGCAGCACGATCTGCTGAGTCATTTCCCCGCCTGCACCATTTGGACGGACGTTGATCACGGTGTCGCTGCCCTGCTTGGAGAAGTCGAGGTAGCTATCCAGCGCCGTCGCCGTCGTCGCCGTTCCCTGCAAGATGTCGCGCAGGTCAAGGCGGTCCCCGCCCGAGGCGTAAATGGCCGTATTGAAGTCGTTAATGACATCGCGCGCGGGGTTCGCCAGGGTGCCGCGGTCCGCTAACTTCCAGACAAAGGTGTCTGCCCCCGCGCCACCGGTCAACATATCGTTGCCTGCACCACCGATGAGAGTATCGCCACCGCTAGCAGCAGAGCTGACAAGGGCATCGTTACCAGCGCCTGCGTCCATGGTTGTAGCGCCTGTTGATGTATCAACGAGGATGTTATCGGCCCCCGTACCATTCATGGTGCCAGAAGCATCTCGGCTGACAGTGACCGTACCCGTCGATGTCTTGACAACCGTCGAATTGGTATCGAGATCAAACACGCTGGTCGAGGCAGTATAGTTAAGCGATCCGGTACCGCCTGTATCTGAAATAACAACGTTTGAGCCACTCAGGCTTGCAGTCAGACTGCTAACCGACGATATCGCCGTGATGCTATCCGCACCCACGTCGTTATATAAAAACGC
>CAZGPO010000271.1:0-3252 GCA_964527745.1 uncultured Dechloromonas sp. | reverse complement strand
CTGCATGATGTTGCGCATGCCGCCGTCGGCGAAGCGGACGGTGATTTCGAGCTTGGTATCGGCGCGCACGTGTTTCTCGACCTGGTGGCCGGCGACGGCACCGCCGAGCGCACCGACGATGGTGGCGGCGGTGTTGCCCTTGCCGCGCCCGACCTGATTGCCGAGCAGGCCGCCCAGCACGCCGCCAGCCACGGCGCCGACGCCCGTGCCCTCGGCCGGCGTGGTGACTTCGCGCACCGCCTCGACGGTACCGCAGTCGCGGCAGGGTGGTGGCGGCGTATTGGGCGGCGGGGCAGGGATGACGTCGATTCCCGCCGCGTTGCCCGGCGGCGGTGCGAAGTTGCCGGTGCTGACGTAGCGTTGCGGATTCGCGGCCGGCGCCTTGTGCGGCTTGGGCGCCGGTACAGGTTTTGCTGCTGCGGCTGGCGGTGCTACGGGTGCCTGGACCGGGTTTGCGGCAGGAGTGGCGATGAGATCCGCCTCGCCGGCGGTGGGTGCCGCCATGGCCGGGGGCGGCGGTATGACCGCTGCGGTCGACAACGAATCAGGGCCGGTTTTTGCCGGTAGCAGGCCGGTAAAGTGGGCGGCGGCGGCCAGGCTGGCGATGATCACCGCGGCGGCGGCGACAAGAATCAGCGGGTGGGTTTTGTGGGTGGTGTTTTCCATGATGTTTTCCATTTTGCGGATGTATTCAGCTTAACGCGCGTTGCACGGTTTGGGCCACTGGTGAAACATCGTCTTACAAATTGCCTTGGCGCGGTAACAGGTGGCGGATTTGGCTACACTGGCAACTCTGCTCACTGGAGAGGTGGCGACATGGCGCGAATCGAGAGAGATTCCCTCGGCGAGAAGGAGTTGCCGGACATTGCCTATTACGGCGTGCAAACCCTGCGCGGCAAGGAAAATTTCCATATCACCGGCATTCCAATGGCGGCCGAGCCGTTCTTCGTCAAGGCCTTCGGTTATGTCAAGAAGGCGGCGGCGCAGGCCAACCGGGATCTCGGCGTGCTCGACGCGGGGATCGCCAATGCCATCATCGGCGCCTGTGACCGCCTGATCGCCGGCGAAATGTGCGACCAGTTCGTCACCGATTTCATCCAGGGCGGCGCCGGTACCTCGACCAACATGAACGCCAACGAGGTGATCGCCAACATGGCACTGGAAAGCCTTGGCCACGCCAAGGGGGAATACCAGTACGTTCATCCGAACGACCATGTCAATTACGGGCAATCGACCAACGATACCTATCCGACCGCCTTCCGGCTGGCGCTGATCCTGCGTCTGGAGAGTTATCTGCTGGCCTTGCAGGGGCTGCAGGCGGCATTTTTTGCCAAGGGCAAGGCTTTCGAGCGGGTGTTGAAGATGGGCCGCACGCACCTGCAGGATGCGGTGCCGATGACACTCGGCCAGGAGTTCAACGGCTGGGCGACGACGATCGGCGAGGAGGTCGTCCGTCTGGCCGAAGTGCGCCAGCTGCTGCATGAAATCAATCTCGGTGCCACCGCCATCGGCACCTCGGTGACGGCAGCGCCGGGCTATCCCGAGCTGGCGACCCGTTACCTGTCCGAGCTGACCGGCATCGAATTCGAACTCGCCGGCGACCTGGTCGAAGCGACTTCGGATACCGGCGCTTACGTGCAGCTTTCCGGGGTGCTGAAGCGCACCTCGGCCAAGCTGACCAAGATCTGCAACGATATCCGCCTGCTCGCCTCGGGCCCGCGCTGCGGACTCAACGAAATCAACCTGCCGCAGATGCAGCCGGGTTCGTCGATCATGCCGGGCAAGGTCAATCCGGTGATTCCCGAAGTCGTCAACCAGACCAATTTTCTGGTGATCGGGCTCGACCTGACCGTGACGCTCGCCGCCTCGGCGGGGCAGTTGCAACTCAACGTGATGGAGCCGGTGATTACCTTCGCGCTGTTCACGTCGATCTTCACGATGGAAAATGCCGTCACCAGCCTGCGCGTAAACTGCATTGACGGCATCACCGCCAATGCCGAACGCGCCCGCGACATGGTGCTCAATTCGCTCGGCATCATCACCGTCCTCAAGCCAACCCTTGGCTACCGGCTATGTGCCGAGATCGCGCGCGAGGGCTATGACACCGGCAAGTCGCTACATGACATCGTGGTCGACGAGCGCCAGTTGCTGAGCCAGGCGCAGTGGGACGAGATTTTTTCCTTCGACAACCTGATCAATCCGAAACGCTGAATCTCAATCCTTCAGCGCGCGGCGAGCGCCACGGATCAGGAAGCGGCCGGGGTCGAGGGCATCGACCAGGTCGCGTTCCAGCGGCAGCGGGTCGCCTTCGATGCGGCTGACCAGCAGGTCGGCCATCAGCGCCGACCAGGTGATGCCGCGTGCGCCGTAACCCTGAACGCACCACAGGCCGGGCAGGCGCGGCAGGTTGTGCAGACGGCTGTTGGCGCCGGCAGCGACAGGCGCCGGAACCGGTCCGACGATCGGCAGGCGGTCGGGCGACAGCGGCCGGAAGCCGACGCGCCCGTGGAGTTGCGCGGGATCGATGCCGGCGGCAAAACCGGGCAGGGTCAGGTCGAGCTGGGCGAGGTTTTCGCGGTGATCGGCCACGCGTTCGCCGGCTTCATCGTCGTCATAGGTCAGCGTGGCGCCGGTCAGGCAAAAACCGTTGATCGCCGGTATCGCATAGGCGCGCTGGCTGACGACGATGGGAAGTGGCGGCAGGTCGGTAGCCGGCAAATGACTGACCTGGCCGCGTGCGGCAATTTGCGGCAGCCACGCGAACTGGCTGAAACGCGGCGCGGCAACGCCGCTGGCCATGACGACGAGCGGTGCTGCAGCCAGCACGCGGCCATCGGCGGCCAGTGCTTGCCATTCATTTTTTGCCCAATCCAGGCGGTCGACCGCTACAGTGTAATGCGCGTCGATGCGCTGCGGAAAAGCGGCCAGGGCGGCGCTGCACAGCGTTGCCGGCTGCACCCAGCCGGCCCCGGGAAACCACCAGCCGCCGCCGCTTATCGACCGTCCGAGCAATTC
The DNA here is from genome assembly GCA_964527745.1 of uncultured Dechloromonas sp. Lineage (GTDB taxonomy): Bacteria > Pseudomonadota > Gammaproteobacteria > Burkholderiales > Rhodocyclaceae > Azonexus. The sequence continues at coordinate 237 of CAZGPO010000271.1, read as the reverse complement.
GCTGGCGCGGCCCGCATCGACGAACCGGACGATTTCCGGCGGCAGACCGAGCGCCGCGACAGTGCGCCGTTGTTGCGCCTCGTGCTCGGCGTCGCGCGCCAGGTGCAGCACGCCGCAGGGCGCCCAGCAGGCATCCGGCAAGCTTTGCAGCAGGGCGCGGGTGGCGAGGTAGCCGGCGCGGGTGAGACGCGAAATGCGATTGTCGTCGGCGCTGGGCAGCGGGCGCAACATCCCGGC
>CAZGPO010000270.1:0-3254 GCA_964527745.1 uncultured Dechloromonas sp. | reverse complement strand
TTCAACACCATCGCCATCGACGACGGCATCGCCATGGGCCATGGTGGCATGCTCTACTCGCTGCCCTCGCGCGACCTGATCGCCGATTCCGTCGAATACATGGTCAACGGCCACTGCGCCGACGCCATGGTCTGCATCTCCAATTGCGACAAGATCACCCCGGGCATGCTGATGGCGGCCATGCGCCTCAACATTCCGGCCGTGTTCGTTTCCGGCGGCCCGATGGAAGCCGGCAAGGTCAAGATCCAGGGTCAGGTCATCCATCTTGACCTCGTCGATGCCATGGTCAAGGCTGCCGATGCCTCGGTCTCCGAAGCAGATCTTGCCGAGATCGAACGGTCGGCCTGCCCGACCTGCGGCTCGTGTTCAGGCATGTTTACTGCCAACTCGATGAATTGCCTGACCGAGGTGCTGGGTTTGAGCCTGCCCGGCAACGGAACCGTGGTCGCCACACACGCCGACCGCAAGGAACTCTTCCTGCAAGCCGGTCGCCAGGTCGTCGAACTGTGTCGCCGCTATTACGAATACGATGATGCCTCGGTGCTGCCGCGTTCGATCGCCACCTTCCAGGCTTTCGAAAACGCAATGACACTCGACGTCGCGATGGGTGGTTCGACCAACACGGTGTTGCACATCCTCGCTGCCGCGCAGGAAGCCGGGGTCAATTTCACGATGGCCGACATCGACCGCATTTCGCGTCAGGTGCCGTGCCTGTGCAAGGTGGCGCCGATGACCGACAAGTACCACATCGAGGACGTGCACCGGGCCGGCGGCATCATGGGCATCCTTGGCGAGCTGGAACGGGCCGGGCTGCTGCACCGTGACGTGCCGACCGTCCACGAAAAGACCCTTGGCGCTGCCATCGATCGCTGGGATGTGGTGCGCAATGACGATGCCAAAATCCGGGAATTCTTTCGCGCCGCGCCGGGCGGCGTGCCAACCCAGGTTGCTTTCTCGCAGGATCGTCGCTTCAGCGAACTGGATCTCGATCGCAGCAAGGGCTGCATCCGCAGCAAGGACGCCGCCTACTCGCAGGAGGGCGGCCTGGCCGTGCTGCGTGGCAACATCGCGCTCGACGGCTGCATCGTCAAGACCGCCGGCGTCGATGAATCGATCTGGAAATTCACCGGCAAGGCGCGTGTTTTCGAAAGCCAGGATGCTGCGGTCGACGCCATTTTGGGCGATAAAATCGTTGCTGGTGATGTCGTGGTCATTCGTTACGAAGGCCCGAAGGGCGGCCCCGGCATGCAGGAGATGCTCTACCCGACCTCCTACCTGAAATCGAAAGGCCTCGGCAAAGCCTGTGCCCTGCTCACTGACGGTCGTTTTTCCGGCGGCACATCGGGACTGTCGATCGGCCATGCTTCGCCCGAGGCTGCGGATGGCGGTGCCATCGGGCTGGTCGAGGAGGGCGATACCATCGAAATCGATATTCCCAATCGGCGCATCCACCTTGCGGTGAACGACGACGTGCTGGCGCGCCGGCGTGCCGCCATGGAAATGCGTGGCGATGCCGCCTGGCAACCGGCCAACCGCGAACGCTTTGTTTCCGCCGCTCTGCAGGCCTACGCCCTGATGACCACCTCGGCCGACAAGGGCGCGGTTCGTGACGTTACGCAAATCCAGCGCCGCAAGTGAGTCTGGTGCTCTGGTTCGGTTTCCTGCTGGCGGCGATCCTGATCGCCGTCACACCCGGGCCGGGCGCCGTGCTTGGCATGAGTACTTCCCTGCGCTAAGGATACTGGTCGGCGCTGGCCTCGATTCTCGGTCTGCAGGTGGCGATCCTGAGCCATTTGGTAATTGTCGCCATCGGTTTCGGGGCGCTGCTTGCTGCTTCGGAAACTGCTTGTCGCCGTTAATTTCATCGGTGCGGCCTATCTGATCTGGCTCGGCATACAGAAGTGGTGGGCGCTGTCTTCGCCACTCAACGCCGAGCAGATGCCGGAGCGTCGTACCGGGCTTTTCTTTCGGGGCTTGCTGGTCAATCTGACCAATCCGAAGGCAATCATCTTCATCGGCCCTCGTGCCACAGTTCATCGATCCGGCGCGGCCGCAAGTGCCTCATATTTATTGATCGCGGCAACGCTCTGTCTGACCGACATCGTTGTCATGTCAGCCTATGCGCTCGCGATGCGCCGCCTTGGCGGCTGGTTCCATGATCCATCCGCCTTGCGTCTGCAGAATCGCCTGTTCAGCGGCCTGTTCATCGCCGCCGGAACACTGCTGGCCTTCTCTTCGCGCTCCTGATCGTCGTCAGGTACTGTCAACTCCAGGCGTCGAAATGCGTTAATTAGAAGCGGCTGAAATGCTCTACATGCTCTCTGCGCTATGTCTCGCTGCACATGGTAGTTTGCAAGGGGCGGAAAACGGTTTTATCATCGCACACTGAATCCCAACCAACCTGACGAACGGAGCAAGAAAATGAAAGCTGTTTATATCGCCATGATGGCAGCCACTGGTATCGTGATGACCGGTCAGGCTCAGGCCGACGCCGGTGCCGATCTGGCTAAGGCCAAGAACTGCATGTCCTGCCACACTGTCGACAAGAAACTGGTTGGCCCGGCTTACAAGGAAGTTGCCGCCAAATACAAGGGTGATGCCAAGGCACCGGAAATGCTCGCCGGCAAGGTCAAGGCAGGTGGCAAGGGTGTCTGGGGTCAAATCCCGATGCCGCCCAACAATGTCACGCCTGAAGAAGCCAAGACGCTGGTTGCCTGGATTCTGTCCCAGAAATAATCCAGTACGGGTTTTTTCCAAAAAAGGCCGGCATGCGCCGGCTTTTTTGTGTCCCGTGCGTTTTGAGTATTGACACTCCCGGATTGACAAAGGATAATCTCGCGTTCTTCCGGAGGGGTACCCAAGCGGTCAACGGGAACAGACTGTAAATCTGTCGGCTCTGCCTTCGAAGGTTCGAATCCTTCCCCCTCCACCAGATTGAATGCTGTAACGGCCTGTGTTGCGGGCAAGGGTTTTGCGGGTGTAGCTCAATGGTAGAGCTGAAGCCTTCCAAGCTTAAGACGAGGGTTCGATTCCCTTCACCCGCTCCACGACACGCTACGGTTGGAGTTTATTAGGTAGGCCCATGTGGCTCAGTGGTAGAGCACTCCCTTGGTAAGGGAGAGGTCGGCAGTTCGATCCTGCCCATGGGCACCACCGATTAGCTTGGATTCTGGCTTTTTTGCTTATTTGACTATTGAGGGAACCGATAATGGCTAAGGAAAAATTTGCGCGTACGAAGCCGCACGTGAATGTGG
>CAZGPO010000269.1:0-3289 GCA_964527745.1 uncultured Dechloromonas sp. | reverse complement strand
TTCTTGATGAACTGCTTGAGCATCTGCTCGGTGACGGTGAAGTCGGCGATCACGCCGTCCTTCATCGGACGGATGACGGTAATGCTGCCGGGCGCCTTGCCAAGCATGTCCTTGGCTTCCTTGCCGACGGCCTGGATCGATTTTTTGGCATTGGGGCCGCCTTCGAGGCGGATTGCGACCACCGACGGCTCATCGAGGACGATGCCGCGGCCGCGCACATAGATGAGCGTGTTGGCCGTGCCGAGGTCGATGGCGAGGTCGTTGGAGAAGTATTTGCTGAGGAATCCGAACATCTATAGCTCCGCTGCGAGGCTGCAGTAGGGAAAACTTTTATGATACCTTATAACGCTTTCCAATTTAAGGCTTTGTGCACCGCAAAAAGCCATTGCTCGCCATGTCGCTCACACTAGAACAGGTTCAGCGCATCGCCCATCTCGCCCGCATCGAGATCAGCGAATCCGAAGCCATTACCACGCAGGGACACCTCAACGGCATCTTCGAGCTGATCGAGCAGATGCAGGCAGTCGATACCCGCGGCGTCGAACCGATGGCCCATGCTCAGGAGGTCAGCCAGCGCCTGCGCGAAGACGTCGTCAGCGAAACGGATCGCCGTGCCGCCTATCAGGCGGTGGCGCCGGAAATCGAAGCCGGTCTCTACCTAGTGCCGAAGGTGATCGAATGATCAACGCCAGCCTCAAGCAACTGTCGCAGGCGCTGGCCGCGAAGCGGATTTCCAGCGTCGAGCTGACGCAGCTCTTTGTCGACCGCATCGCGCGCCTGAATCCGGCGCTCAATGCGTTCGTCACGGTCGACGCCGAAAAGAGCCTGAATTCCGCGCGTGCCGCCGATGCCCGGATTGCCGCCGGTACGGCCGGCCAGTTGACCGGCATTCCGATCGCCCAGAAGGACATCTTCTGCGCCGAAGGTTGGCGCACGACCTGCGGTTCGAAAATGCTGGCCAATTTCGTTTCGCCCTACGACGCGACGGTGATCCGCAAGATGGAGGCCGAAACCGGCCTCGTTTCGCTGGGCAAGACCAACATGGACGAGTTCGCGATGGGCTCGTCCAACGAAACCTCGTTCTTCGGTCCGGTGCTTAATCCGTGGGATCGGCAGCGTGTTCCCGGTGGCTCGTCCGGCGGTTCGGCGGCAGCTGTCGCGGCGCGCCTGGCGCCAGCGGCGACCGGCACCGATACTGGCGGCTCGATCCGCCAGCCGGCCGCGCTGTGCAACTTGACCGGCCTCAAGCCGACCTACGGCGTCGTCTCGCGTTACGGCATGATCGCATTCGCCTCGTCGCTCGATCAGGCCGGGCCGATGGCGAGGAGCGCCGAAGACTGTGCGCTGTTGCTGAACAGCATGGCGGGTTTCGACGAGCGCGACTCGACCTCGCTCGATCGTCTGCCCGAAGATTACGCCCGCGATCTGGACAAGCCGCTGACCGGCCTGCGTATCGGACTGCCGAAGGAATTTTTCGGCGCCGGCTGCGATGCCGACGTGATGGCCGCCGTGCAAACGGCGATCGACGAATACCGCAAGCTAGGGGCGACCACCGTCGAGGTGTCGCTGCCCAATTCGCACCTGTCGGTGCCCGCTTACTACGTCATCGCACCGGCCGAAGCGAGCTCCAACCTGTCGCGTTTCGATGGCGTGCGCTACGGCTACCGTGCTCCGGAATACGGTAATCTCGACGACATGTACATGAAGAGTCGTGCCCAGGGTTTCGGTGCCGAGGTCAAACGGCGCATCCTGATCGGCACCTATGTGCTGTCGCATGGTTATTACGATGCCTATTACCTGCAGGCGCAGCGCATCCGCCGGCTGATCGCCAACGATTTCGTCGAGGCATTCAAGCAGTGTGACGTGATCATGGGTCCGACCTCGCCGTCGACGGCCTTCAAACTTGGCGAAAAAGCCGCCGATCCGGTGCAGATGTACCTGTCGGATATCTATACCATCGCCGTCAACCTTGCCGGGCTGCCCGGCATGTCGACTCCCTGCGGCTTCGCCGGCGGCCTGCCGGTCGGCCTGCAACTGATCGGCAATTATTTCGCCGAAGCGCAGTTGCTGAATGTCGCGCACCGCTACCAGCAGGCGACTGACTGGCATCGACGGCTTCCGAATGGTATCGAGTGACATCGATGCGCCTGATTTGGCCAGTCTGCCTACTGCTCGCAGCCGGTTGCGCCGAAATTGGCAAGCAGCCGGAATCCGATCCGCCGGGCACGTCGACCGCACCCGCCGAACAGAAGATCGAGTCACAGCAACTCAAGTATCTGAAGAACCGCAACATCAAGCCGCAGCCGACACGACCGCTCAATGCGCGTGCCAGGTGCGCGGGCAGAGACGGGATAGGGAACCAGACCCGGCTCGACCTGCTGGTCAAGGAGGCCGAGGTGAAATCTTTCGTCGCCCAGGTGTCGATGAAGAATCGCGGCACCTGCCGCTTCGCCCTGCAGGATTTCGAACAGACGGAGAAAATGCCGCAACCGCTGCTCATGCACAAGCGGGAATCCGGTTGTTCAGTACGCATGTGGGAGCAGGGAACGAAGGTCATGGTTGCTTTCAATGCTTGCCCGAAGTCCTGCGAGGGCGATGCGTTCAGCTATCTCTGGCCGATCATGATCGAGGCGAAGTCCGGGCGTTGTATCTGAATGGAATGAGACGATGAATCAGTGGGAAGTGGTGATCGGTATCGAAACGCACGCGCAACTGGCGACAGTTTCGAAGATTTTCTCGGGGGCCGCGACGGCTTTTGGCGCGGAACCGAATACGCAGGCGTGCGCGGTCGACCTCGCCTTGCCTGGCGTCTTGCCGGTGTTGAACAAGAGGGCGGTCGATTGCGCCATCCGCTTCGGTCTGGCGATCGGCGCCGAGGTGGCGAAGAAATCGGTTTTTGCGCGCAAGAACTACTTCTACCCGGACCTGCCCAAGGGTTACCAGATCAGCCAGATGGATCTGCCGGTCGTCGTCGGCGGCAATATCACGCTGCAGGTCGGGCAGGCTGATAAGGCCTACGAAAAGGTTGTGCGTCTGACCCGTGCCCATCTTGAGGAAGATGCCGGCAAGTCGCTGCACGAAGATTTCCACGGCAAGTCGGGCATCGACCTCAACCGCGCCGGCACGCCGCTGCTGGAGATCGTCAGCGAGCCGGACATGCGTTCGTCTGACGAAGCGGTTGCCTACGCCAAAAGTCTGCACGCGCTGGTGCGCTGGATCGGTATCTGCGACGGTAACATGCAGGAAGGCTCCTTCCGCTGCGACGCCAACGTTTCGGTGCGGCCCAAGG
>CAZGPO010000268.1:0-3312 GCA_964527745.1 uncultured Dechloromonas sp. | reverse complement strand
GCCGCTTGCAAATCAGTACCGCAAGAGATACACGCGCCGCCTTGCAGTTGCAAAGCCTGTTCGTCATGTGCGAAAGCGCAGGCGGAACATGGCGCGGGATTGCCCACCGGTTGCGGACTTCGTGCCACGCCGCCCCGATCGCGGCGCCGAGTCCGGTAAGGGTGTCAGCCAGATCGCTGCCCGCAATAGTGAAATACTGGAAGGTCAGCACCGCCAGCAGGACGCCAATCGGATCATTGACGATGCCTTCCCATTTCAGCAGTGAGGCCGATTCCTTGTTCAGCCTGCCCATGCGCAGCAAGGGCAGGATCACGGTCGGGCCGGTGACCACCAGAATGGCGCCGAGCACGAAAGAGACCGGCCAGCTCAAGCCGGCGATGTGGTGCGCGCCGAGGCTGCCGAACAGCCACGCCAGCGGTGGCCCGAGGAGCGTCAGGCGGCCAATGCCGCGGCCGACCCGGCGAAACTCGCCGAGCTTGAGGTCCATGCCACCTTCAAACAGGATGATGGCGACCCCGAATCCGATCAGCTCGGCCAATTCCTCGGACGGCAGGCCCAGGCTGATCAAGCCGGTGACCGGTCCGAGCAAGAGTCCGGTTGCGATCAGGACGACGATAGCCGGCACTTTAAAGCGCCAGGCGATCCACTGGCTGGCAAGGCCGGCGGCAAGTATGCTCAGAAACAGCGTGGCGGAATGCATTACTGCTGCTCTTGGCTGTCCTTGTGTGCCGGGCCGGAAAGCAGGGTGGCAATCCAGCGGCTGGATTCGTTCATTTCGCAAATGGTCAGGATCGCGATCATTATCGGAACACCGATGAAGGCACCCGGAATGCCCCACAGGAAAGCCCAGAAGAAAACCGAAACGACGACCACAAATGGCGAAATGGCGAGCGCGTTGCCTGAAAACCGCGGTTCCAGATAACTGCCGATCACGAACTGGATGGCGTTCAGTCCGAGGAATACGAGCAAAGCCATTTGCCACGATGCGAACTGGGCTGCGGCGAACAGTGTCGGCAACACCGTGGCGATCAGCGAGCCGATAAACGGAATGTAGTTGAGCGCGAAACCGATGATGCCCCAGGCCGTTGCCAGTTCGATATTCAGGGCGAGCGCAAAACCCCACATGGCAAGCCCGGTCACCACGCTGGCGCCGGTACGGACCACGATGTACTTGCGGAACTTTTGGGAAATGACCGCCGTGGCCGCCAGTAAGCGGTCACCGGTCTCGTCGCCGCGCAGCGTCCGGATTTTTTGTTTGAAATCGCCGACTTCGAGCAGTCCCAGCATCGTGAAGATGAGTACCATCAGCGAAAATCCGACGAGGCCGTTGATCCGTCTGCCAACCTCCTGGAAGAATCCGACCAGCGACAGCACGTTGAAGCGCTCGGAAATCTGGTCGGCCAGCAGAATGCCATGGCCGTCGAACCAGGCCGTCGTCTGGCCATACAAGGCATAGAAGTGGCTGATATTGGCGATCAGCCAGCGTCCGACCAGCGTGATGGCCCCGGCGGTCAACAAGCCGAACGTGCCAAGGACAACGACCGTCGCGGCAAGGGTCAGCAGCAGCGCGAAAAGTCGCGGGATTGCCGTTTCGAGCGCTTTCTGAAGCGGCCAAAGGATGGTGATGACGAACAGTGACATCGCCACCGGCGCGAAAATGTCGCTTGCGAAATACAGAGCGACTATAACCAGGACCGTCGCACTGAGTGCGGGCAGAACGCTGCGGGAGTTTTCTCCGGTCATGGATTGATGATTCGCTTTGGAGGTGACCAGGGTCACGGCGCCAAAATTATAATGGATAAGGCTACTGCCGCTTCTCGCATCTGTGGTCGTCCTCGTACGCCTTGGGTTGCGGGCGTAACAGCCTACCCCTCGGTTATAATGCCGGCCTCTCCGCCTAACCCGGAATCACCCTCTCCATGGCCGACATTCTTTGCCTCAAGGGCGACGCTGCCTTTTCCGCCTTCCGTCTGCAACGCCTGACCAACCGACTGACCGCCGCTGTGGCGGATATCGAAATGCTGGTGGCCAATTATTGGCATATTTCTGCACTGAAAAGGGTGTTGACCGCAGATGAGCGCGCCAAACTGGCGACCCTGCTCGAAGAGAAGCCAACCGCAACCGAAACCGGCGAACTCTTTCTCGTCGCGCCACGTATCGGCACCATTTCACCGTGGTCGTCGAAGGCCACGGACATTGCCTGGAACTGCGGTTTGGAACCTGCTATCGAGCGCATCGAACGCGTTATTGCCTTCCATCTCGTGCTCAAGGGCGGCCGGGCCCTATCTGCGGGCGAGCGGAAAATTGTTGCCGGTCTGCTGCACGACCGCATGACTGAATCGGTACTGACAGGCTTTACCGAGGCCGGCGAACTGTTCAGCCATTTCGCACCCAAGCCGCTGTCCACGGTCGACGTACTCCAAGGCGGCAAAACCGCGCTGGTCGACGCCAACGGTTCGCTCGGCCTGGCGCTGTCCGACGACGAAATCGACTACCTGCTCGACGTGTTCACCAAGGCCGGCCGCAACCCGACCGACGTCGAACTGATGATGTTCGCCCAGGCCAATTCCGAACATTGCCGCCACAAGATCTTCAACGCCTCCTGGGTCGTCGACGGCCAGGCCAAGGACAAGACCCTGTTCGGCATGATCCGCGAAACCCATGCCGCCGCGCCGCAAGGCACGATCATGGCCTACGCCGACAACGCCTCGATCATCGAAGGCGCGACCATCCAGCGTTTCTACCCGGATGCCGACCGCGGCTATTCCTACAAGGAAGAGCTGACCCACATCCTGACCAAGGTCGAGACGCACAACCACCCGACCGCCATTTCGCCGTTCCCCGGTGCCTCCACCGGTTCCGGCGGTGAAATCCGCGACGAGGGCGCTACCGGCAAGGGTTCCAAGCCGAAAGCCGGCCTCTGCGGTTTCTCAGTCTCCAACCTGAATCTGCCGGATGCCCAGCAGCCTTGGGAAAAGGCCTACGGCCGCCCGTCGCGCATCGCTTCGGCGCTCGACATCATGCTCGAAGGCCCGATCGGCGCGGCTGCCTTCAATAACGAATTCGGCCGACCCAACCTGACCGGCTATTTTCGTACCTATGAGCAGGACGTCGCCGGCACGGTGCGCGGCTACCACAAGCCGATCATGATCGCCGGCGGTCTGGGCAGCATCCAGGCCGAACAGTCGTTCAAGGACGAAATCTTCCCGGTCGGCACCAAGTTCGTGCAACTCGGCGGCCCCGGCATGCTGATCGGCCTGGGCGGCGGTGCTGCCTCGTCGATGACGGCTGGCTCCAATGCCGAAGACCTCG
>CAZGPO010000267.1:0-3312 GCA_964527745.1 uncultured Dechloromonas sp. | reverse complement strand
GAAGAAATCCTCCGCCGCCTGCTGGCGCTGAATCTGGAACGCGCTTGTGCTTGATATGTGTATTTATATGTGTATGATATAGCTTATGCGCTATCTCTGGGACGAAGCCAAACGCCAGGCCAACCTGAGCAAGCACGGCCTCGATTTTGCCGATGCGGAAAAGGTTTTTGCCGGGCCCATGGTGTTGTTCGAGGATGGGCGCGAGGATTACGGCGAGCAACGGATGATCGGGATCGGCCTGCTTGAAACACTGGTTGTGCTGATCGTTCATCTCGAAGCCGACGACACCATCCGTATCATTTCAATGCGAAAGGCCGAAAGTGATGAAACAGACCTCTTCTACTGCAATGCCGGCTACTTCTGACGAGGCCCCGCGTTTGACGCAGGCCGATTTTGACCGGGCGAAATTCAAGGTGGCCGGGCAGGAGGCCAGCAAGCCGGAGTGGCAATCGGCGGTCCGCGCCAAAACGGGCAAGCAGCGCATCAACATCATGCTGGATGCGCCGATTGTCGAGCACTTCAAGGCGCTGGCCGGCGAACGCGGCTATCAGACGCTGATCAACGATACCTTGCGTCGCGCCGTCGCAGGCGAGCGGCTGGAGGCCGACTTGCGCGCAATCATTCGCGAAGAGTTGCACTCGGCGTAATTTTTGGCTTTTCCCCGGTCGACCGTAATAAGTTGGTTTGCGGCCACCAGCTATTCATTTTTGTATAGCCCCCAACCAGACAAAGAAAAACAGCGATGGAAACCATCCGTATTCGCGGCGCGCGCACCCACAACCTGAAGAACATCAATCTCGATCTGCCGCGCGACCAGTTGATTGTGATTACCGGGCTGTCCGGCTCGGGTAAGTCCTCACTCGCGTTCGACACCTTGTATGCCGAGGGTCAGCGGCGTTACGTCGAATCGCTATCGGCCTATGCCCGGCAGTTTTTGCAGTTGATGGAGAAGCCCGACGTCGACCTGATCGAAGGCCTCAGTCCGGCGATTTCGATCGAGCAGAAGGCGACTTCGCACAACCCGCGATCGACCGTCGGCACCGTTACCGAAATCCACGACTACCTGCGCCTGCTGTTCGCCCGCGCCGGCACGCCGTATTGCCCGGAGCACAACCAGCCGCTGGCGGCGCAGACGGTGTCGCAGATGGTCGATGCCGTGTTGGCGCTGCCGGCCGAAACCAAACTGATGATCCTGGCGCCGGTGGTCGCCAACCGCAAGGGCGAGCAGCTCGACCTGTTCGCCGAACTGCGCGCCCAGGGCTTCGCCCGCGTTCGCGTCGACGGCAGCGTTTACGAAATCGACGCCGTGCCGAAGCTGGCCAAGACGCACAAGCACAACGTCGACGTCGTCGTCGACCGCCTGAAGGTGCGCGACGACATGCGCCAGCGCCTGGCCGAGTCGTTCGAGACGGCGCTGCGCCATGCCGAAGGCCGGGCCATCGCGCTGGAAATGGACAGCAACGCCGAACACCTGTTCTCGGCCAAGTTCGCCTGCCCGGTCTGCTCCTACGCGCTGCAGGAACTGGAGCCGCGCCTGTTCTCGTTCAACAATCCGATGGGCGCCTGCCCGAAGTGCGACGGCCTCGGGGTGATCCAGTTCTTCGACCCCAAGCGGGTGGTCACCCAACCCACGGCTTCGCTGGCCGGCGGCGCCATTCGCGGCTGGGACAGGAAAAACCAGTTCTATTTCCAGATCATCGAGTCGCTGGCCGCGCATTACGGCTTTTCGGTCGACACGCCGTGGCACGAACTGCCGGAGGAGTTCCGCACGTTGGTGCTCTATGGTTCCGGGCGCACCGAGATCAATTTCCGCTACCTGAACGAGAAGGGCACGCGCTTCGACCGCAGCCATACCTTCGAGGGCATCATCCCCAATCTCGAGCGGCGTTACCGCGGCAGCGACTCGAACGCCGTGCGCGAGGAACTGGCCAAGTACGTCAGCAATTCGGCCTGCCCGAGCTGCGCCGGCACGCGGCTGCGCGTCGAGGCGCGGCATGTGCGGGTCGGTACGGGGTTAAGTGCATTGACGCTGCACGAAATCAGCCGCCTGCCGCTCGGCGAGGCGCGCAATTACTTCAACTGCCTGACGCTTTCCGGCGCCAAGGCACAGGTGGCCGACAAGATATTGAAGGAGATCACCGCCCGGCTCAGCTTCTTGATCAACGTCGGCCTCGATTACCTGTGCCTCGAACGCTCGGCCGAAACGCTATCGGGCGGCGAGGCGCAGCGCATCCGGCTCGCCTCGCAGATCGGCTCGGGGCTGACCGGCGTCATGTACGTGCTCGACGAGCCATCGATCGGCCTCCATCAGCGCGACAACGACCGCCTGCTGCAGACGCTGAAGAACCTGCGCGACATGGGCAACTCGGTGCTCGTCGTCGAGCACGACGAGGATGCCATCCGCAGCGCCGATTACGTGGTCGACATCGGCCCCGGCGCCGGGGTGCATGGCGGCTTCATTGTCGCCCAGGGGACGCCGGCCGAAGTGCAGGCCAACCCGGCGTCGATGACCGGCGACTATCTGGCCGGGCGCAAGGCGATTTCGGCCCCGAAAAGCCGTCGACCGCGACGGGCTGACAAAATGCTCAGCGTCGTCGGCGCCCATGGCAACAACCTGAAGGATGTCACGCTGGAAATCCCGGGCGGCCTGCTGACCTGCATTACCGGCGTTTCCGGCTCCGGCAAGTCGACGCTGATCAACGACACGCTGTACGCCGCGGCCGCCAAACACCTCTACGGCTCGACCGCCGAGCCGGCGCCGTACAAGGAAATCACCGGCCTCGACCTGTTCGACAAGGTGATCGCCGTCGACCAGGCGCCGATCGGCCGCACGCCGCGCTCCAACCCGGCGACCTACACCGGCCTGCTGACGCCGATCCGCGAGCTGTTCTCGCAGGTGCCCGAATCACGGGTGCGCGGCTACGGACCGGGGCGCTTCAGCTTCAACGTCAAGGGCGGGCGCTGCGAGGCCTGCCAGGGCGACGGCATGATCAAGGTCGAGATGCACTTTCTGCCCGACATTTACGTGCCGTGCGACGTCTGCCACGGCAAGCGCTACAACCGCGAGACGCTGGAAGTCCAGTACAAGGGCAAGACCATCCACGACGTGCTCGGCATGACCGTCGAGCAGGCGCGCGAATTCTTCGACGCCGTGCCGGTGGTGGCGAGAAAGCTGCAAACGCTGGTCGATGTCGGCCTGAGCTACATCACGCTCGGCCAGAGCGCGACGACGCTGTCCGGCGGCGAGGCGCAGCGCGTCAAGCTGGCGCTCGAACTGTCCAAGCGCGACACCGGCCGCACCCTGTACATCCT
>CAZGPO010000266.1:0-3322 GCA_964527745.1 uncultured Dechloromonas sp. | reverse complement strand
AACCGCCGGATTGCGGCCCAACTGTATCCATGTGGCCAAAGTCAGGATTGGCCGATTATGCAAAGTGCCGGATTATGGAAAGTAGTGTGCGGGCCTGTGGTCGAGTAGTAGGCGGCGAGCGGTTTGTCAGCGACTGAGTTGTCCGGAAGGTGGACATAATTTCAGCGGTCTCCTGAAGTGGTTGTTTTACTTCAGGAGACCGATATGAACCACACTTCTCAACACTTGGCTGCGCCAAGCATGCGGCCATCGGCGACGTTCGCTGGTGATCTCGCCGCGGAATTGCACCGTTTCGACGAGCACCTGCGCGATGTACGTGGGTTGTCGACAGGTACCCGCCACCAGCGCGCCTCGATCGTAGGGCGCTTGCTGCAACGGAAGTTCGCTGATCGCCCAATCGATATTGCGAGGCTTCGCCCCGAAGATGTTCGCCGGTTCCTTGCCGACCAGTTGGACGTCCGTCGAACGCCATCCAATGCCTCACGGTTGGCATCGGCGTTGCGCAGCTACTTCCGGTACCGGACCACCTGCGGCGATCAGGTTGGCGGGCTGACCGCGGTCATCACGAACCCCGTTCACTGGAAGCTGTCGTCATTGCCACGGGCGCTCAAGCCCGACGAGGCAGACCGCCTGTTGCAATTCTTCATGACCGTTCGTCGGTCACCAAAGCTCGGCTATGCGATCGCCCGCTGCGCGCTCGACATGGGCCTGCGCGCCGGAGAAATCGCTCGTCTCATGATCGGCGACGTTGATTGGCAGGCTGGGACAGTGACGCTGCGAGGTACGAAGTCGCTGCGCCAGGACATCCTGCCGTTGCCGATGGAGACCGGGCAGGCGCTGGCCGACTATCTGCAACATGAGCGCCCACGCAGCAGCAATCCAGCGATCTTCGTCCGCTGCCTGGGAGGACGTGATCAACCGATTACGTCGATGGCGATCCAGAAGCTGATCAAACGAGCCGGCCGTCGAATTGGCCTGATCAATTTCAGCGCGCATGCGCTACGGCACACCTTGGCGTGCCGCCTGGTTGAGAACGGCAGCTCGCTCAAGGAGGTTGCTGACGTACTGCGCCATCGATCGCTCGAAACCACCCGGATTTACGCCAAGCTCGACACGCCGAAACTATCCACTGTGCCGCTGCCATGGCCGGGGAGCGGATCATGAGCCGGCGAATCAGCCTGCAGGCAAGGATCGACGCCTTTCTTGCCGAGCGCCGTCGCCTTGGATTCAAGTTGCATTCGTGGGACACGCTCTTGTCTGGCTTTGCGCGCTACGTGGCCAGCCGTCATCACCGCGGAGCACTGACCGTCGAGCTGATGGCGGACTGGGCACGGCTCGACAAGGGAAACCGCGAAACTCCGGGGACGTGGGCGCGACGCCTGGAGAAGGTACGGCTATTTGCCCGCTACCTGAGGCAGTTCGAGCCGGATACCGAGGTCCCGGACGAGTCGATCTTCGGACCGGTACCCGGCCGTGTGGCGCCGCACATCTACCGCGAGGACGAGATCGTCGAATTGCTGGCGGCGGCGCGCCAACTCGGACCTCACGGCAGTTTGCGCCCGATGACGTTCGAGACCTTGTTCGGCCTGATGGCATCGACCGGACTGCGGATCTCCGAGGCCATTCACCTGCGCGATGCCGATGTCGATCTCAAGCGAGGGATGCTGACCATCCGGCAAACCAAGTTCGCCAAGTCCCGGCAGTTGCCGATGCACCCGAGCACGGTCAAAGCGCTGGCGCGCTACCGACGGCAACGCGCACTGCATGTTGCGACGACAGCCGAGACTCCGTTCCTCATCGGAAGCCGTGGCCGGCGACTCGGGCAACCTCTCGGCGACCGGCAGGCACACCGTGTCTTCAATGCGTTGCGTGACAACCTCGGCTGGGTCAATCGCGGTGCGCATGATGCGCCACGCCTTCACGACTTGCGACACACCTTTGTCGTTCGGCGCCTGATGCTCTGGCATGCCGATGGCACCGACATCGATCAGATGATGCTGGCACTGTCGACCTACTTGGGGCACGCCGAGATCTTCTACACGTACTGGTATCTGACGGCCGTTCCCGAGTTGATGGCGCTGGCCGGCGGCAAGTTCGAGCGCTTCGCCGATCTCAGGGGAGACGGCGATGAGTAAAGCCAAGCTACCGAAGCCGCCTCCATCATTTGCCGCGCTCGTACAAGCCTACTTCGCCGAGCATCTGACGCAGCACCGGGCCTTGAGTCCGCAAACGATCGCCGCCTACCGCGACGCTTTCATGTTGTTCCTCGGGTTTGCCGAATCCCGTCTCGGCAAGGCTCCGATCGCAATTGCACTGGCCGACATCACGCCGGATCTGATCATGGCCTTCCTCGACCATCTGGAACGCCAACGACACAATTCCGTGCGTAGCCGCAATGCGCGTCTGGCGGCACTGCGGTCGTTCCTGAAGTTCGCGGCCCATCGCGACGTGTCGTCGCTGCAGGTGATCGAGCGCGCCCTCGGGGTTCCAGTGAAGCGCTTCGAGCGACCGATGTTCGGTTACCTGACCCGCGATGAGATGCTGGCAGTAATCGGCACGCCGGACGGAACCTGGATTAGCCAGCGCGATCACGTGCTGTTCCTGATGCTCTACAACGCCGGGGCTCGCGTCTCGGAGATCACCGCGGTCAAAGTCGGCGATGTCGTGCTCGACGCCGGCGCTGCCTGCGTTCATCTGCACGGCAAAGGCCGTAAACAGCGCAGCGTTCCACTGTGGCGCTCGACCGTGAAAGCAGTGCGCGCCTGGCTACGCTTGAATCCGCAGTTCGGGGCGGTATCCACGTTGCTGCCAAACCGCAATGGCCAAGCCATGACGCGAACCAATGTCGCGTTGAGATTGGCGTTGGCAGTGCAGTCAGCAACCGCTGCGTTTCCGGACTTGGCGAAGCGGCGCGTCTCGCCGCATACCATTCGGCATACGACAGCGATGCACCTCTTGCAGGCCGGCGTAGACATCAGCGTGATTGCGCTCTGGCTCGGACATGAGAGTCCCGCAACTACTCATCACTACGTCGAGGCTGACCTGACCATGAAGGAGCGTGCCTTGGCCAAGCTTCATGAACCAGCGGCCAAGATTCAGCGTTACCGGGCGCCCGACTCGCTGATTGACTTCCTGCGGTCCCTCTGATTATGCAAAGGTCGGAATTCCTTTCTGCCGCTGCCAACCAGCGTTCGGCAGGCATTCCGGCCCGTAGCTTTCCATAATCCGGTACTTTGCATAATCGGCCTTATGCAAAGCTTTCCATAAGGCCGAGTAGTTCTCTCGGTCAACCTCTTCTTTGTACGACCGCTCCGCCCAGAAA
>CAZGPO010000265.1:0-3352 GCA_964527745.1 uncultured Dechloromonas sp. | reverse complement strand
GGTCGATCAGTTCGCGGATATCCGGCTCGTCATCGACGACCAGCACGCGGCTCAGCTCGCCGCGTGGGCGCCGGTCGCTTCGGGCTTCTGACATGTATCGTTTCTCCCAACAAGAATGAAATGACCGCTCTCGGCCTCGCTGTCGAGATCGAGGCTGGCGCCGTTGGCTTCGCACAACTCACGGGCGATGAACAGGCCGAGCCCGGTCCCGAGATGGTGCGTGGTAAAGAATGGCTCGAAGATCTGCCCGCGCTCTGCCTCCGGCACGCCGCTGCCATCGTCGACAACATGCAGTTCGACCAGACCTTCCGCCTTGCCCGCGCAAGCGCGCAAGCGCACACTGCCGGGAAGTTTCTGGCCATGGCGGCAGGCATTGTCGAGCAGATTCCACAGGATCTGGTGCAAGTGCGTGCGATCGAAGCAGATGCCAACGTCGTCGTCCGCCTCGACGACGATGACGCCCGACGCGACGTTCTGGAAGCTCGTGAAGCTGTCGACAAACTGCGTGCAAAAGTCGCTCAGTGGCAGATATTCAGCCTGCATCCGGTCGCGCCGGCCGAGTTCGACGATATCGGCAACGATGCGGTTCAGGCGCGCCACGTTGTCCGACAGGATTTTCAGCAGGCGATCCTGCATCGCGCCGCGCCGCTCCTCGCGTAACAACTCGCCGGCATGGCCGATGGCCGACAGCGGGTTGCGGATTTCATGGGCAATGCTCGCGGTCAACCGGCCAAGCGCCGCCAGTTTCAATTGTTGCGCACGTTCCTGGATGCGCCCGAGGTCCTCGAGATAAACCAGCACTTCGCCGGCACTGCTATCGGTCTGCTCGAAACGGGCGCGCAATTCGCCGCCGGTCAGCGGAACAAATTCCGCGCTGGCGACCGCGGAAGACTGCCAGTCCTTCATCGCCACCGCAAGCGGCGCGCAGCAATCGGCGAGAAGCGCACCGGGCTCTGGGGCACCGCCGAGCATTTCCGCAGCCATCGGGTTGTGGCGCTGGACCTGCCCGGCGCTGTCCACCACCAGAACCCCGTCCTGCATGCGCTCGATGACCCGCTGGCTGATCCGGCGCTGGTTTTCCAGGCTGATGCCGCGCTGGCGTGCCAGCTCCTCGTTGACCATCAGGCGCTGACCGAGCAGGCGGGCCAGAATGGCGGTCGCGAAGAAACCGGCCGACAGAATGCCGGCCTGGACGATGGACGCCGGTTCGAAGTTGCGGAAAAGCACGCCGAAAACCTGACCACCCAGCGTCGCCAGCGTCGCCAGCGCCGCGTAGAACAGCACCAGCCGACCGCGTCCGACGAGGCTGGCAGTGGCCAGCGAAACCAGCATCAGGGTGCCAATACCACCACCGATGCCGCCGGTGACCAGCATCCATGTACCGATCGCCAGCACATCGGCCATCACCTGCAGCGACAACTGGAAGTTGAAACGGTTCTGCCAGTAGATTGAGGCCAGAAAGCCCGCCGCGACCATCGTCAGGTAAGCCAGCGCCGCCAGCATGAAGGGCAGCGAATAATCCAGGTGCAGCGGCGCGACCCAGCCCTCGGGCAACAGGGCGGCCAGCAGTACCAGCCCGGCGAGAATCAGGCGGTAGAGGTTGAAATACTGGAAGGGACGCCAGCTGGCCTCCCATGTTGCGGACAACCAGTCAGTCATGACCCGCCGGGGATTTGGCCGACAGACGGTGGGCTTCCGAGCAGAAATGACGACCCTGCTCGCTGACGCTGTCACTGACCGGCAGATGCACGCCGCAGTGGGCGCAGACCACCATTCGTTCCGGCTCACGCGGCGTCGGCGGCACCGACTTTCCGGACGGCGCCGAACGCTTTTTCCAGATCAGCCAGACCACGGCAATAACGGCGAAGAGCAGCAGGTACTTCATTGCGGGCAACCTTGTTTATGCAAACCGAAATTCATTCAATTGAAGATCGTAACATGCCAGCCACGGGCCACGCGCTAATGGATGACCTTGCGCCATTCCTGCTCGAAATAGCGGACCAGCACCTGATTGTTCAGGCGGTTGACCTCGGCCGGCACGCGCGCCATGTCGGCCGGGAAACGGAACAGGTCGGGGATAATTTCCGGCGTCAAAAAGCGGGTCTTTTCGGGGTCGACCGCAACCGGCGAAAATTCTTCCCGCCCGGCGATGATGAAACCCCACTCGCCGAAGGAAGGCACCAGCGCGTGGTAGGGCGCCGTCTTAAAGCCGACATCCTCGAGCGTCGTCACCACGCACCAGAATGACTGGCGGGCGTAGAGCGGCGAGGTTGATTGCACGACAAGCAGGCCGCGCGCCGACAGGCGCTTTTCCAGCAGGCGGTAGAAAGCCGAGGTGTAGAGCTTGCCGAGGGCGAAATTGGCCGGATCGGGGAAGTCGATGACGATGAAGTCGAAGTATTCCCGGCTCTCTTCCAGCCACTGCAGCGCATCGGCATTGACCACCGTGACCCGTTCCGACTTCAACGCGCCCTGGTTCAGCGCTACCAGCGGCGGCGCGCTTGCGAACAGGTCGGTCATCGCCGGATCGAGGTCGACCAGCGTCACCGATTCGACCTGCGGGTACTTGAGGATTTCGCGCACCGCCAGGCCGTCGCCGCCGCCCAGCACCAGCACGCGCTTCGCTCCTGGAAGGCTGGTGAGGCCGGGATGCACCAGCGCCTCGTGGTAGCGGTATTCGTCGTGCGACGAAAACTGCAGGTTGTTGTTGAGGAACAGCCGCAGGTCGTCGCGCCAGCGGGTGACAACGATGCGCTGGTAGGGCGTCGATTCGGCATGGACGATCTCGTCGGCGTAGAGATGCGTTTCGGCCAGCGACGTCAGCTGCCCGGCACCGACGAAGCCGGCTGCCAGCAGGCCGAACGCCGTCCAGCTCTGCACCGCCAGCGCGCGCCGCGCCGGCAACTGCTCGCGGAACAGGTGCAGCGCCCACAGCGCCACCGCCACGTTGAGCAACCCGAAGAGCAGGCCGGTGCGCATCATGCCGAGATGCGGCGCGAGGATCAGCGGGAACATGATGGATACCGCCAGCGCACCGAGGTAATCGAAAGTGAGCACTTGCGACACCAGATCCTTGAACGCCAGCTCGCGCTTCAAAATGCGCATAACCAGCGGGATTTCCAGTCCAACAAGGACGCCGACGCCGAACACCATCAGATAGAGCACCAGCTTGAACGGCGCCGCCAGCCAAGTGAACACGAGAAACAACGCGACCGCCGAAAAACCGCCGAGCAGCCCGACCATCAGCTCGATCTGGATGAAGCGGCCGATCAGGTCGCGCGTGATGTACTTCGACAGCCACGAGCCGACGCCCATCGCGAACAGGTAGGTGCCGATCACCGTCGAGAACTGC
>CAZGPO010000264.1:0-3363 GCA_964527745.1 uncultured Dechloromonas sp. | reverse complement strand
ATGGAAAGCCGGCCGATAAGCCGGGTTCTGTTCCCCCCTTGCGGGGTTCGGCAATCATTCCTCTAGGCCTGCCGTCACCGACAGGCTCGAGCAACCTACCCGGAAGCAGCGCGGGCCACGCCCATGCTTCCCTATTTGGTCTTGCTCCGGATGGGGTTTAGCGTGCCGTCGAACGTTGCCGCCAACGCGGTGAGCTCTTACCTCGCCGTTTCACCCTTACCGACCGGGGTTGCCCCCGGCAGGCGGTCTACTCTCTGTTCCACTTTCCGTTGCCTTGGGTCGCCCGACTTTCGTCTTGCGACTTATAGCACCCAGCCGTTAGCTGGCATCCTGCCCTGCGGAGCCCGGACTTTCCTCCCGACGCCAGGGTTGCCCCCGACGTCCAGCGATTGCCTGGCCGACTTTCCACTGCGAATTATCGCACGCCAAGCCGCTATCAAGGTATCATGTCAGGTTAGATTTCACCGGATCGGTGACTTTTATATTTACTGGAGAAATATACTTGGCAAAAGAAGAGCTACTGGAAATGCAAGGCGTCGTCAACGACGTGCTTCCCGACACCCGCTTTCGCGTCACGCTGGAAAACGGCCACGAACTGATCGCCTACACCTCGGGCAAGATGAAGAAGAACCACATCCGCATCCTGGTTGGCGACAAGGTCACGCTGGAACTGTCACCCTACGATCTGAGCAAGGGCCGCATCACTTTCCGCCACATCGAGACCCGCGGCAACACCCCGCCACCGCAGCGCCGCCGCTACTGAATTCCGGCACCCGACAGCGGCAGCGCCGTTTTGTCGACCACCCGCCGCAGAACGAAGCTCGAATGCACGCCTGTGACGCCGGGAATGCGCGTGATGCGGTTGAGCAGCAAGTCCTGGTAGGCATCCATGTCGCGCACCACGACCTTCAACTGATAATCGGCGTCCTGCCCGGTAATCAGCAGACATTCCAGCACTTCCGGATTTTCGCCGATCTGTGCCTCGAAATTGGCAAAACGCTCCGGCGTGTGCTGATCCATCGAAATATGGATCAGCGCCATCAACGACAAACCCAGCTTGCGAGCATCGAGCAATGCCCGATAACCAGAGATCAGGCCCGACTCTTCCAATGCACGCACCCGACGCAAGCAGGGTGACGGCGACAGGCCGATATGGTCGGCCAGATCCTGATTGCTGATGCGACCATCCTGCTGGAGGATGTCGAGAATTTGCCTATCGTAGCGATCGAGTTCCATTTTATTGCTTAAAAATATATATAATTGAAATTCCATGCCGACTATAGCATCAATCAACCCATAAAACGCAAGCACCTGCCAGCGCCATTTCCGTAAAATCTCGTTCATCAAAACGAATTAACGGAGCACGGCAATGCAGCAGACCCCCAACCGCAAATACACGGCATTTGCCCCGGTCGGACTCGTCGACCGCGACTGGCCGAACCGCGTCATCGACAAGGCGCCGATCTGGATGAGCACCGATCTTCGTGACGGCAACCAGGCGCTATTCGAACCGATGAACAGCGAAAAAAAGATGCGCATGTTCAAGACCCTCTGCGCCATCGGCTTCAAGGAAATCGAAATCGCCTTTCCCTCCGCCTCGGAAACCGAGTTCGGCTTCGTGCGCAGCCTCATCGAAGGTAGGCATATTCCGGAAGATGTCCGCATCGAGGTGCTCACCCAGGCGCGCGAACACCTTATCCGGCGCACCATGGAATCACTCAAGGGCGCCCGCCAGGCCATCGTTCATGTCTATAACGCGACCAGCAAGACCTTCCGCGACAACGTGTTCGGCATGAGCAAGGCGGAAGTCGTGAAGATGGCGGTCGACGCCGTAAAACTCATCAAAACGCTTGCCGACGATATGCCCGAAACCGAGATCACCCTCGAATACAGCCCGGAACTCTTCACCGCCACCGAGCTCGATTTTGCCAGGGAAGTCTGCGATGCCGTCACCGAAGCCTGGAGCGCCACACCCAAGCGCAAGGTCATCCTCAACCTCCCGACCACCGTCGAGATCGCCACGCCGAACATCTACGCCGACCAGATCGAGTGGATGCACAAGAACCTTGCTCGCCGCGACAGCGTGCTCATCAGCCTCCACCCGCACAACGACCGCGGCACCGCCGTCGCCGCCGCCGAACTTGGCCTCATGGCCGGTGCCGACCGCGTCGAGGGCTGCCTTTTCGGCAACGGTGAACGGACCGGCAACGTCGATCTCGTCACCCTCGCCCTCAACATGTACACGCAGGGCGTCCATCCTGGCCTCGACTTCTCCGACATCAACGCCGTCGCCCGCACTTTCGAACACTGCACCCAGCTCCCGATCCATCCGCGCCACCCGTACGTCGGGGATCTCGTGTTCACGGCCTTCTCCGGCTCCCACCAGGACGCCATCAAGAAGGGGTTTGCCGCTCAAAAGGCGGATGAGCCATGGACAGTGCCCTATCTCCCGATCGACCCGGCCGACGTTGGCCGCAGCTACGATTCGGTCATCCGCGTCAACAGCCAGTCAGGCAAGGGCGGCATCGCCTACCTGATGGAAACCGAGCACGGCATTGTCATGCCGCGCCGCCTGCAGGTCGAATTTTCCGGCATCGTCCAGAAACACACCGACACGCACGGCGGCGAGGTGACGGCAGACGATATCTGGCGCCTTTTTTCCAGCACCTATTTCGAGTCGACCGTACCCGTTCGTTACCGCGAACATCACCTCTATGAACACGGTGACGCCCAGTGCATCCGCTTGAGTGTTGAACTCGACGGCACACCGCACATTCTCACCGGCGAAGGCAACGGGCCGATCAACGCCGCAGTGCATGCCTTGCAGAGCGCCGGCATCGGTGTCCAGGTGCGCAGTTACGAGGAACGTTCAATGGTGCCGATTGGCGAGGACGGCAATGCCCAGGCCTGCGCCTTCATGGAAGTCGCCGGTGCGGACGGTGGCGACCGCTACGGCGTCGGCATCGACAGCAACATTGTCACCGCTTCGCTCAAGGCCCTGATCAGCGGCATCAACCGGGCCGGCATCGCCGTGGTAGCCAGGTGCGTCGCCGAGGCGGCATGAGCAATGCCCCCCGTCGGAATGCTATCGTTTGTCGCGAACGGTCAATACCCCCCATTCGTGAAATTGATATGATGCAAGCGTTGGCGCTGCTCGTTATTTCGAGCCGAGCAGCCGAATTAAACTTTTCCGAGAGGAGTTGCATATGTTCCAGAGATTTTCAGCCTATCTTTCCGCCCTCGCCCTGGCGCTGACCCTGACCGCCTGTGCTGCGCCCGGCACAACTTCAGGCGAGCTGGAGATCCGCTCCGGGGTCATCGAACAGATCACGCCGGTCGAAATCAAGAGCGGCACCCCCAGAG
>CAZGPO010000263.1:0-3368 GCA_964527745.1 uncultured Dechloromonas sp. | reverse complement strand
GTCGGGGTCGGTACCGTGATGGCGGGTGAGGCCGAGCAGCGTCGCGCCGTAGCGCACCCAGTAGTCCTGCCGGATGCGGGTTGCCTCGCCGGGTTCGACGGCGAGATGGCGCTCGATGTATTCAGTCATCGAACGATTGATGTGGGGAAAGATGTGCGGCGTGGCCTGGTGCAGCGTGTTGTCGAGATCAAAGAGCCAGGTTTTCGCCGGGCGGCGCATCAGTGCGACTTGATCATCGTGCCGACGCCGTGGTCGGTCAGGATTTCCAGCAGCAAGGCGTGTTCGACGCGGCCGTCGATGATATGCACGCCCTTGACCCCGTTGCGCGCCGCATCGAGCGCCGAACCGATCTTCGGCAGCATGCCGCCGGAGAGCGTACCGTCCTCGACCATTTCGTCGATCTGCTTGGGGGTGATGCCGGTGATCAGGTTGCCGGCCTTGTCGAGCACGCCGGGGGTGTTGGTCAGCAGCACCAGTTTCTCGGCCTTGAGTACTTCGGCGATCTTGCCGGCGACGACGTCGGCGTTGATGTTGTAGGTTTCGCCATCCTTGCCGACACCGATCGGCGCGATGACCGGGATGAAAGCGCCCTTGTCGAGGTGGTCGATCAGCGACGGGTCGATCTGGGTGATTTCGCCGACCTGGCCGACGTCGATCAGGTCGCCCGGATTGTCCCTGTTTTCCAGCATCAACTTTCTGGCGCGGATGAAGTTGCCGTCCTTGCCGGTGAGGCCGACGGCCTTGCCGCCCTGCTGGTTGATCAGGTTGACGATCTCCTTGTTCACCTGGCCGCCGAGCACCATTTCGACGACTTCCATGGTTTCGGCATCGGTCACGCGCATGCCCTGGATGAACTCGCCTTTCTTGCCAACGCGGGCCAGCAGGCTCTCGATCTGCGGGCCGCCGCCGTGGACAACGACGATATTGAAGCCGACCAGTTCAAGCAGCACAACGTCGCGCGCGAAGCAGTTTTTCAGGTGCTCGTCGGTCATTGCATTGCCGCCGTACTTGACGACGATGGTCTTACCATGAAAACGCTTGATGTAGGGCAGGGCTTCGGCCAGAACGGCGGCCTTGATGCCGGGGGTGAGGTCTTCGATGTTCATGGCGTGCTCCAGATCGTTTGGCGCGGATTGTACAAAGAAAAAGGCCGGAACGGGGTCCGGCCTGCGCTGGCGATGGAGTTGCCGGTTATTCGACGGTCAGTCGCTTATTCGGGCTGGCGGCGCGCTTGGGCAGGGTCAGTTCGAGCACGCCTTCGTTGAATTTGGCGGTGGCCTTGCTGTCGTCGATTTCCTGACCGATCTGGAAGGAGCGTGAAACCTTGCCGAAATAGCGCTCGGAACGCAGGACGCGATCGCCTTCCTTGACTTCTTTCTCCTGCTTGACTTCGGCGCTGATCGACACCTGGTTGCCATCGACGACGACGTGGATGTCCTCCTTCTTGACGCCGGGTAGTTCGGCATGGACGACATAATTTTCGCCCTGCTCCTTGACGTCCATCTTGATCGACGGTGCTTGTTGTTGATTTCCATTCAGATCAACGGGGCGGACAAAAAAGCCACGGAACAGATCATCGAACGGATCGAATCGGGTAACGTTTGCCATAGTGGTCTCCTTGTAGAATGAAGTGCTGCTGAGACCGATATGGGGTTCGGCTTTGTCGTTTCAAGACCCCCGCGCCAATCGCTGCGGCAACAACAGGATCGCATCGCGGTTGCTCCAGGAAAAGCAGCGCTCGGCTGCTGCCTGCCACGGCATCCAGGCCCAGTCGCGGTGCTCTTCGGGAGATACGGTGATGGCTAGCGGGCCGGGCAACTGGAGGCCAAAGACATGTTCGGTGTTGCGGGTGACGCCCGGTGCGTAACGGTGCCGCCATTCGGCGAAAATCTCGAAGGTGTTGGTAATCTGCCAGTCGACCGGCGGGTAACGCGAGGTATCGATGCCGGTTTCCTCGATGACTTCGCGGCAGGCCGTAGCGAACAGGGTTTCTTCGTCTTCGCGGCTGCCGGTGACCGATTGCCAGAATCCCGGATGGGCGGCACGCTCGAGCAGCAGCACTTCGAGCGCCGGCGTGTGGATGACGACCAGAACCGAGAGCGGCTGCTTGAAGCCGGTCATGCCAGAGGCAATTCGCCGACGCCGCAGGCCTTGCTGTCGATCAATACCCACAACGCGGTGCCATGCCGGCGCAGTTCGCTGCCTGCGGACTGGAAAACCTCGATCAGTGTGGACAGGCCCTCCGGGTCGCTCTTGTGCAGGTGTGCGCTGCCGACGATGAGCAGCACGATGCCCTTGGCGGGCAGGCAGTCGGGGTCGCTCAGGCAATCATTCAGCGCATCGAAATTGGCGCCGTACCAGCCGGGAAAATCTAGTGTCTTGCCGAGTTTTTCGAGCAGTTCAGCGGATTTCATGCCCTTCGTGGTTTCGACTTGTGCCACCCTCAGGTGAGCCTTTTTGGCTGCCGCCGCCAGCGTATCGCGGCGCGCATCGGGCAGGTAATAGACTGCGGCCCGGTCGGCCTTGCGGATGAATTTTTCGCTCATGCCCGATTGTCCTATTCCCGGATGCGCCTGAAGGAGCGGTAGTGGTCGTCGGTGTAGTAATACTCGTGGTCACGGCCGGTGACGATGCGGCGTGGTCCGCGGTCGTGCCGCCCCGGTGTTTTCACGGTGTATTCGTGATAATAGCCGCGCTGCTTGAGCGGCAGGCGCTTTTCGTAATTGCCGAAAACGATGCCGTCGCGCGAGTACGGAAAGGGTCCGCCATCCTTGATCTGCTTCAGCGTCTGCTGGGCTTCGCGCGGCAATTCCGCGAGAAAAACCCAGTCGACCGCAGCGTTCTCGCGGGCGGCGCCTAGTGTGCCGCCGATCGTCAGCCAGGCGACGATCAGCAGGCGCAGCCAGCGTTGCATCGGAATCAGGTCGGGCTGACTTCGACCTGCGTCTCGACCTTCTGGCGCAGGCGAATGTGCAGCTCACGCAACTGCTTCTCGTCGACGCTGCTCGGCGCATCGGTCAGCAGGCACTGGGCGCGCTGGGTCTTCGGGAAGGCGATGACGTCGCGGATCGACTCGGCGCCGGTCATCATGGTGACGATGCGGTCAAG
The DNA here is from genome assembly GCA_964527745.1 of uncultured Dechloromonas sp. Lineage (GTDB taxonomy): Bacteria > Pseudomonadota > Gammaproteobacteria > Burkholderiales > Rhodocyclaceae > Azonexus. The sequence goes on along the minus strand of CAZGPO010000263.1, from coordinate 260 downwards.
TCCGAACGCCAGTCCGCCGTGCGGCGGGGCGCCGTACTTCAGGGCGTCGAGCGGGAAGCCGAACTTGGCCTGCTGTTCTTCCGGGCCGATGTTGAGTGCCTGGAAGACGGTTTCCTGGACTTCGGCACGGTGAATACGCACCGAACCGCCACCGATTTCCCAGCCGTTCAGCGCCAGGTCGTAGGCCTTGGCCAGGCACTGGCTTGGATCGCTCTTGAGCAGCGCTACATGCTCGTCCTTGGGGCTGGTGAATGGGTGGT
>CAZGPO010000262.1:0-3408 GCA_964527745.1 uncultured Dechloromonas sp. | reverse complement strand
CCGGTGTTGAGCCACAGGTTGGTGTAGCGCGTTCGGCCGATGATCGGCACGTTCGACGGTGTGGCCGGGCGCAGGCCGCACCAGAATTGCGGCTCGCCAGCGACCCGCAATTCGGGAAAAAGCTGCCGCGTTCGGCGCATCAATGCCGCGCAACGCACCCTGTTCATTTCGAGATCGTAACCGCTGAACTCGGCAGTACCGGCAACCCGCAAGCGGTCGCCGAGGCGCGAGAACACCAGGCGATGCTCGTCATCGGTCAGGCTGACTGTCGGCCCCGGCGAAGCTTCCTGCAACTGCAACGTCGCCGAATAGCCCTTGACCGGAATCAGCGGCAGATGTATCCCGAGCGGCCGCAACAGCAGCGGTGAATAACTGCCGAGCGCGACGACGTAGGCATCGGCCTTCAGCAGCTCGTCACCCGCCGGACCACTGACACTGACGCCGCTGATCGCGTCGCCATCGGCAACGATGCGGTCGACGGTGAAATCAAGGCGAAATTGAACACCCAGTTCGCCAGTCTTCCCGGCCAGCGCCAACGTGAATTTGTTGGCATCCCCCGATTCGTCGGATGGCGTGTAGTCGCCGCCGACCAGCAGATCACGCACGGCGGCCAGCGCCGGCTCGATTTCCACACAGCGCCCGGCATTGACGGTCTCGCGGTCGAGCCCGAACTGGCGCATGGTGCGTGCCGCTTCGACGGCCTGGGCGAACGCCCTGGGCTGGGTATAGATATGCAGGATGCCACGTTCGCGCTGATCGTAGTCGAGCTGCAATTCCTGGCGCAAAGCCTGCAGCCGCCTGCGACTGTAAAGCGCGAGCGCGACGATGGCGGCGATATTCTGCTGCGTACGGCCGGGCAGGCATTCGCGGAGAAAACGCAAACCCCACGCAAACTGATCAGGATCTGCCCGCCAGCGCCAAAGCAAGGGCGCATCCTCCTTGCCGAGCCAGCGCACAACCTGCGGCAGAACGTGCGGATTAGCCCACGGCTCGGCGTGCGAGACCGAAATCTGGCCGCCGTTGGCAAAGCTGGTTTCGTTGCCGGGCAGCGGCTGCCGGTCGACGACGACAACTTCGTGGCCGGCGCGCGCCAGATACCAGGCGCTCGTCGTGCCGATCACCCCGGCACCCAGAACGACAACCTTCAAATTTCACTCCCGCGTTCGCGCACGATGCGGGAAACCTCCGGAATGTGCCTTAGCCGGCGCATCACCGCAGCGAGGTGAATCCGGTGCGAAACCTGGATCGTGAAACGGAGTTGCGTAAACAGATGCTCGGGGTCCGAATCCATCGCCACATGCTCGATATTGGAGCCGGATTCAGCAATGGCGGCCGCCACCTGGGCCAGGACACCGCGCGCATTCTTGACTTCGAGCTTGATGCGGACATCGAACAGCTTGCCCTCGTCCGGCTCCCATTCGACGTCGATCCAGCGATGCGGCTCGGCGGAGCGCGACTTGCGGATCGTCGGACAGTCGTGGGTATGAATGACCAGGCCGCTGCCCTTCTTGATCGAGCCAATAATCGGATCCCCGGGAATCGGCTGACAGCAACGCGCCAACTGGATCGCCATGCCTTCGGTGCCGTGGATGGCGAGTGCCATGTGACTTGGCGAGCTGCGCGACATCTCCTCGCGTGCCAGCAGGCGGCGTGCAACCACCGAGGGCAGGCGCTTGCCGAGTCCGATATCGGTATATAGATCTTCCAGCGACTTGTGGCCGGTGGAACGGGTCAGTTGTTCCCACGCATCGGTCGGGATCGAGATCGGAACGACGCCCAGCGTCAGCAATTCCTGGCGCAGCAGGCGCTCGCCAAGCCGCGAAGACTCTTCGGTCTGCACGGTGCGCAGGAAATGACGGATCTTGGCGCGGGCCCGCCCGGTCTTGACGTAATTGAGCCATGCCGGATGCGGGTTGGCCAGTGGCGAGGTGATGATCTCCACCATGTCGCCATTGCGCAGTTCGGTACGCAGGGGCACCAGATCCTGGTTGATGCGCGCCGCCGAACAATGGTTGCCGATATCGGTATGTACGTTGTAGGCAAAATCGACCACGCTGGCGCCGCGCGGCATGGCCATGATCTTGCCCTTGGGCGTAAAGACGTAAACCTCGTCGGGAAAGAGATCGATCTTGACATTCTCGAAGAACTCCGAGGAGTCGCCGCTCTGCATCTCCAGCAGCGACTGCAGCCACTTGTGGGTACGGATCTGCAGGTCGGTGCCGCTATCTTCGGTATCTTTGTACAACCAGTGCGCCGCCACCCCTTCCTGGGCGACATGATGCATTTCCCTGGTACGAATCTGGATTTCGACGGGTGTGCCGAACGGGCCAATCAGGGTCGTATGCAGCGATTGGTAGCCGTTGACCTTGGGAATGGCGATGTAATCCTTGAACTTTCCCGGCACCGGCTTGAACAGGCCGTGCAGCGCGCCGAGCGCCAGATAGCAGGTGGGCTCCCGGTCGACCACGACGCGAAAGCCATAGATGTCGAGCACCTGCGAGAAGGAAAGGCGCTTGTCGCGCATCTTGCGATAGATCGAATATAGACTCTTCTCGCGCCCGAAGACATCGGCATTGAGTCCCGCTTCGACCAGCTTGCCGATAATGGCATCCTGAATGCGCGACAGCAGTTCGCGCCGGTTGCCGCGCGATGCCTGCAGCGCCTTGGCCAGAACCTCGGCGCGGTGCGGATGGATCAGGCGAAAGGAAATGTCCTGCAGTTCGCGGTAAAGCTTGTTGAGGCCAAGCCGCAACGCGATCGGCGCGTAGATGTCGAGGGTCTCGATGGCGATACGGCGGCGCTTGTCGGGGCGCATCGCCGCCATCGTCTGCAGGTTGTGCTGGCGATCGGCCAGCTTGATCAGCACGACGCGCAGGTCGCGCGCCATGGCCATCAGCATCTTGCGGAAGTTTTCTGCCTGCGCTACCTGGTAGGAAGCGAATTCCATCTTGTCGAGCTTGGACAGGCCATCGACCAGATCGGCGACCTCGCGCCCGAATTTAGCGGCCAGTTCGCGCTTACTGGTCCCGGTGTCTTCAAGCACATCGTGCAACAGCGCCGCCATGATGGCGTCGGCATCCATGCGCCACTCGACCACAGCGCCTGCAACCGCCAGCGGATGCGTGATGTAGGGCTCGCCCGACATGCGCAACTGACTGGCATGGGCGCCCGCCGAGAAGGCGTACGCCTCCTTGATGCGTTCTACATCAACCTGGGGAAGATAATCGAGACTGTCTAGAAAAACCCGGTAGGCGGGTTCTTCAGGAATGGGCGGCAGGGACGACGGCGCGGGTTCCATCTGTCGTCACTGCCTCCAACCTCAGGCCTGGCCGCGATTCAGCACTTCCAGACCAACCTTGCCGATGGCCATTTCGCGGAGCGCGATGACGGTCGGTTTGTCACGGTTGG
>CAZGPO010000261.1:0-3416 GCA_964527745.1 uncultured Dechloromonas sp. | reverse complement strand
GGCGGGCGAGGATCCAGCGCTCGACCACCTGCACGCCGGATTCGACCTTGGCCTTCTCACAAGTCACCAACTGTCTGCCATGAGGATGTTGGTGTACCCGTAACTTCATCCTTTGAAGTGACGCATCCGTTTCACCCGATGCGCGGAGAGCGCTTCGTCTTGACGACCCGACGCCAGAACTGGGGTGAGGATCGGGTGATGTATTACGACGCCAGCGGCCGGCTGTGCTCAATGTTGGCGTCGTGGACCGACGTCCCGGAGCCAGATCAGTTCGCGCAAGTTTCGGCGGGTCGGTCCTGGTTTCGCACCGACGATCTCCTTCGATTGTGCGCGCTGATAGACGAGCTGCCCGGAGGCCAATGTGTTAAATAAATTACGCCGTATGTGTAAGATAAACTTTGCCGTAACGCGATGCCGGAGCTGCCGTACGCACGCCTTCTGCTGGATATATAGACGTTACGGTAAGTCGGCGGATCAACAAATTGTGCTTGACAGATGCTTTGTGAGCGGCGTATTACTATTTACATTGCCACTGCGGATACGATCAAGATGTCGAAGCCGGAACCGAAACTCGAACGCCTGCGCCAATTGGGCATGCTTAATCCCGATCCACAGCGGATCCAGGCGCCCTGGTTCCAGTCAGGCGATTTCTTCGATGCTCATGACTTGGTGCAGGCGAAGTACGAGATGCTTCGGCACGTACGAGTCGACGGCGCATCGAAGGTCGACGCCGCCGCGCTGTTCGGCATGTCGCGGCCGACCTTGTATCAAGCCGAAGCGGCGTTCGCCCGCGAGGGCCTGGCCGGCCTGCTGCCCAGAGCGCGGGGGCCCAAGGGAGCGCACAAACTTACCGCCGAGGTCATGGCCTTCATCGAAGAACGACTTCAACGCGATGGCGCGGTACATGCTCGGGCACTGGCCCAGGAGATCGAATCCCGACTCGGCCTTTCGGTGCATCCTCGCAGCATCGAACGCGCCATCACCCGCAAAAAAAAACGGTAGTCGACAGCGATCCCGCACTGCTGCCGCCGACGGCCACGGCGGCGTACGAGGCATTGCGGGCAGACGCCGTTGCCGGTCGCTCTCAGCACGAGGGAATGGCGGCTCTGCGCTACCACGGCATGCTGCCCGGGTTGCTCATCCTGCTCATCACGCCGATGCCACCGCCCGCGGCGGCGAACATTCCCTCCTGTCCTTCACCCCAGCGCGACGGTGCGTTCGTTCGCCTGCTCGCGAATCTCGTTCTACATAGTCAATCGGAGGTCACCCATGTCTGCTGATCGATTCCAGAAGGTCACCGCCGAGCATCTGCGGCGCGACGCTTTCCTCTACGTCCGTCAATCCTCCCTGCGGCAAGTGCTGGAGAACACCGAGAGCACGAAACGGCAGTACGCGTTGCGTGATCGTGCTGTTGCATTCGGCTGGCCGATTGAGCGCATCCACGTCATCGACTGCGACCTCGGCCTGTCCGGCGCCAGCGCGCAGGATCGCGATGGTTTCCAACGCCTGGTCGCCGAGGTGGCCAACGGCCACGCCGGCATCGTGCTGGGTCTGGAGGTTTCGCGCCTGGCCCGTAACAATGCCGACTGGCATCGCCTGATCGAACTGGCTGCCTTGACCCAAACACTGATCCTCGACGAAGACGGCGTCTATGATCCGGCGTACTTCAACGATCGCCTGCTGCTGGGCTTGAAAGGCGCCATGGGCGAGGCGGAACTGCATGAGCTCAAGGCGCGTCTCCAAGGCGGGATTCGCAACAAGGCGCGCCGTGGCGAACTGGAAGTGCCGCTCCCCATCGGCCTGATCTACCACCCCGACGGATCGGTGGCGCTCGATCCGGATCAGTCGATCCGTGGCGCTATCCAGTTGCTCTTCGACACCTTCCGGCAGACCGCCTCTGCGTCCGCCACGGTCAGGCGCTTTCGCCGCGAGGGGTGGCTGTTTCCGCGCTCGATCCGGCGCGGCATTGGCAAAGGCGATTTACTGTGGGGCACCCTCAATCACAGCCGTGCCATCCAGATTCTGCACAATCCTCGATACGCCGGCGCCTTCGTCTACGGACGCACTCGCGGAGTCTATCGGGTGGGGCACAAACACCATGCGCTCAAAGTCGCCCGGGATGACTGGCAGGTTCTGATCCGCGACGCCCACCCCGGTTACATCGATTGGGATGAATTCGAACGCAATCAGGTCACGCTCACCCAGAATGCCACGGGCTTCGGGAAATCCAGTCGGGGCAGCGTTCCTCGTGAGGGCGTCGGCCTGCTGCAGGGCCGTGTCGTCTGCGGCATTTGCGGCTCACGCATGCGCGTGCGCTATCAGGAAGTCGGCGGCAAGCTCGAGCCGTACTACCTGTGCGCCGAGAACTCCGTGCGCCGTGCCGACCAACCGTGCCAGTCGGTACGGGGCCAAGCGATCGACGAGGCCATCGGCCATCTGCTTCTCGACAGCGTGGCGCCGGTGGCGATCGAACTGACCCTTGCCGTCGAGAGCGAGATTGCCGGGCGTGTCGAGCAGGCCCGCGCCCAGCGCGTGACCCAGCTGACACGGGCCCGCTATGACGCGGAGTTGGCACGACGTCGGTACCTGCATGTCGATCCCACCAACCGCCTGGTCGCCGACGCACTGGAGGCAGACTGGAATGAGCGGCTGCGCGAGCTCGATCGGCTGCAGCAGGCGCACGACCATCAACAGCAGGTTGACAAGCAGCTGCTTGGCGAAGAGGCACGCAGCCGAATCCGCCAACTGGCCCGAGACTTCCCTCGAGTGTGGAATGACGAACGGGTTGCGTCACTTGAGCGCAAGCGTATGGTGGCCTTGCTCATTGAAGATGTTACCCTGGTCAAGGCCGATCGGATTGGCATCCAGGTGCGCTTCCGTGGTGGGCGAACGAACTCCCTCGAAATCGACAAGCCGAAGCCGATCGCGTTGATCCGCAAGACGCCGCCCGAGGTGGTCGGGAAGGTCGATGAACTGCTGGCCTCATGCACGGACGAGGAAGTTGCCGAGCGCCTCAATGCGTTGGGGCACAAGAACTGGCGTGGCGAGCCGTTCACGCTGAAGAAGGTCCTCGCCATTCGCAATGCCTATCACCTGAAGAGCCGCTTCGAGCGCCTTCGAGCGCGTGGAATGCTCAGCGCCAACGAGTTGGCGGCACAACTGGGCGTCTGCCCGACGACGATCTATCATTGGGGGCACGAAGGACACTTGCGCGAGCATCGCTATGGCAACGAGCACCGTTGCCTCTACGAACCCTTGGGTAACGTGACGCTCATCAAAGGCCAAGGCGGACGATACCGCTCCACACCGCCAATTTTTATGACTCTTCCAACTGCCGAACAAGGTGCAATATGAAACCGACGCCTTGTCCTGCGGCTTCCGGGGTCGGGCTGGCAGGATCACGGTGTCGTAGTGGT
>CAZGPO010000260.1:1339-3418 GCA_964527745.1 uncultured Dechloromonas sp. | reverse complement strand
AGTCAGCCCAACGGGTTGAGCAATTCTTTAAAGAAATTGGGGCTCTGGGGACAGGGGAGAGACAGTAAGTTTGTACCAAGGACTTACCTTGAGGCTGGAAGGGATGTAAGGCTTGACGTACTACGAGGCCTGCTCGACACCGATGGCTGGGTTGAAGGTTGGGGAAGCATCCGGCTCTCAACAGCAAGCTGGCAGCTTGCAAACGATGTGGCTGAGCTGGTGCGTTCTCTTGGGGGTTGGTGTTCAATAAGCGAAAAGCAGCCTTATTTCCGAGCGGCAGATGGTCAGCGAAAAGGCGGAAAGACAGCCTGGGTATGCCATATCAGTCATCCTGAACCGCAGTCCCTGTTTCTGCTTTCTGAAAAGCAGGCAAGGCTCCCAGTGTCAAGGAAGCGAGCCAAGCGTCTTACATTTTCGAAAATTGAAGCGGTTGGCGAAGCGCCATGCCAGTGCATAGCCGTCAGCCATCCGAGCAGGCTTTACATTACAAATGATGACGTAGTTACTCACAATACCGCATTTGCATTGAATATCGCCGAGAACGTAGCCGTCGAGACCGGTTTGCCGGTCGGGGTGTTCTCGATGGAAATGGGCGGCACACAACTGGCGATGCGCATGCTGGCGTCGATCGGCCGTCTCGATTCGCACCGTGTTCGCACTGGCCGCCTGAATGACGACGAATGGTCGCGCCTGTCATTCGCCCTCGGCAAGCTGCACGAAGCGCCGATCTATATCGACGAAACGGGCGGTCTGACGCCGTCCAACCTGCGCGCCCGCGCCCGCCGGCTGGCCCGCCAATATGGCGGCAAGCTCGGCCTGCTGGTCATCGATTATATCCAGCTGATGAGTGGCAACCGACAGGGCGAGAACAGGGCGACCGAAGTCTCGGATATTTCGCGGGCGATCAAGTCGCTGGCCAAGGAGTTGCAGGTGCCGATCGTTGCCCTGTCGCAGCTTTCACGGAAGGTCGAGGAGCGGACCGACAAGCGGCCGATGATGTCCGACCTGCGTGAATCGGGGGCCATCGAACAGGATGCCGATGTGATCCTGATGATGTACCGCGAGGAATATTACAAGCCCGATACGCCGGAAAAAGGAGTCGCCGAAGTGATCATCGGCAAGCAGCGTAACGGCCCGACCGGTACCGTGCGTCTCGCATTCCTCGGCGAATACACGCGCTTTGAAAGCCTGGCGGGCGGTGGTGCGGGGCGTCCGTCCGACTATTGACCGATGTCTTGCCTGGTTGGTCTGAATCCAGGTTGGTAACTAGAGTTCGATGCGCCGGCGTGCGTTGATGGTGTATTCGAAAGTGGCCGGATTGGTACCGTCGCGCAGGGTGCCTTGTGCCTCGAGTTGCGGCAGTAGCAGGAATGGCACCTTGGTCTGACGACCGGGCAGTTCGACATCGGTCCCGACGTTGAAGGCAATCCAGTTCATTTCCCAGACGCCGAACAGTATCTTGCGCAAGGATTGCAACTTGCTGTCCTGGTCCGACAAACCTTCCATCCCGATGGCACGCCGGACATCGCTGGGGTCGACCGGAATCCAGCCGAATCCGGGAACGTAGAACTCCGCCCGGACGTGCTGGGCCCGGGTGGCATCTTCAGCAGTCAGGCCCAGACTGCGGAACAGGCGCGAAGGGCCGACCCGCAAGCCGTAAACGCAACGGGCCGGGATGCCGATGGCACGGCAGATCGACACAAACAGGCCGTTGATATCCGCCGAGCGACCGCCATACTTGCCTTGTATCAACTGCTGGTTGATGTCGCCATTGCCGCAACCCGGCAGTCCGGTATCGTAAATGGTGTTTTCGACTACCCAGTCGTAGATTGCCTTGGCCTGGGCGACTGGGTCCTTGATCCGGCCGACGATCCGGGCGCCTAGTTGGTGCGCCAAGCCATCATTGGGGATCAGTTGCGAGGATTGCAGGTTGCGCCGAAGAATGTCTTCGCGTTCCGGGGCGATCGTGCGCTTGGTGATATCGAAATGGCGGTCGGCTGTCGTCACCATGGTCTTGATCTGGAAGCGTGCTTCGCTACCGTCCGACCATTCCGAATGGAATACCTCAAGGTTGCCGTC
>CAZGPO010000260.1:0-1329 GCA_964527745.1 uncultured Dechloromonas sp. | reverse complement strand
AACACTTTTCCTAAGACTGCTGACATCGTCATCGACGTTTCTTGAAGAGCCTTGTACGTATTCTGCTGCTAAAGCAAATGCTTCAGCCCAACCAGTTACGCTTCCCTGCATAGAAGAACTCTTTGAAGAAATAGTTTTTGCAGTCTGAACAAGAATCGGACCATTCGGAATGAAACACTTCAAGATCGCCGTCGGGCAGGCGGCGCATGCTGGACAGCTTTGGATTGCCGTCCCAGGAGTGACCTAAGGTGCGCTGGAAAAGGGTGTCCTGATTGAGCGGCAGGGGTAGCCACAGGCTGGTCTGTCCGGTGGCCGCCTTGACGGTGACGACCGTGGTGACTTCGTAGGTCTGCCAAGTGGCTGGTGGTTCTTCGGCTTTGACTGGTGGCAAGCGGGTTGCCGAGGTACCTTGTGGTGGTTTTTCGATAATCGGGTCGTCGGCAGTATGGACGACCGGACCCGATGAAGCAGCAGCCGACTTTGCGCTGCCGCGCCCCGATTTTGCTTTCTTGGCGGTGGATTTGGACTTGGACGCCGGCTTGGTGGTCGACTTCTTTTTTTCCGCCAGTGCTTCAGCGGAAAACAGGGACAGGGCAGCAGCAGACGCTAGAAAATCACGGCGTTTCAAGTATCCTCCGGCGGCAAAAGCTCGCGGCTTAAACGCAAAGGCCGTGTCATTGACACGGCCCCTTATTGTTGGAGCCGATTATAGCACTTCGGCCGCGTGGTCGGCCAAGCGCGAGCGCTCGCCGCGTTGTAACGTTATGTGACCGGAGTGCGGCCAGCCCTTGAAGCGGTCGACAACGTAGGTCAGTCCAGAACTGCCTTCGGTCAGGTAGGGGGTATCGATCTGCGCGATGTTGCCCAGACAGACGACCTTGGTGCCGGGACCGGCGCGGGTGACCAGCGTTTTCATCTGTTTCGGCGTCAGGTTTTGCGCCTCGTCGATAATCAGGTATTTCTTCAGGAAGGTGCGACCGCGCATGAAATTGAGCGATTTCACCTTGATCCGCGAACGGATGATGTCATGCGTGGCTGCCTTGCCCCATTCACCGCCGTAGGGGCCGCTACCCTCGTCAATATGGGTCAGCACATCAAGATTATCCTCGAGCGCACCCATCCACGGTGCCATCTTTTCCTCTTCGGTACCGGGCAGGAAGCCGATATCCTCGCCGACCGGCACCGTGACGCGGGTCATGATGATTTCGGCAAAGCGCTTGCCTTCGAGTACTTGGGTCAGTCCGGCGGCGAGCGTCAGCAGCGTCTTGCCGGTACCGGCCTGGCCGAGCAGGGTGACGAAGTCGATGTCCGGATTCATCAGCAGATTCA
>CAZGPO010000259.1:0-3424 GCA_964527745.1 uncultured Dechloromonas sp. | reverse complement strand
GTGGCAACTTCGGTTTCAACATGGGTGGCGACATGAGCGGCTACGGCGACAACCGTTGGGATGGCGATGGCCGTGGCTACGGCTATGGTCGTGGTGATGGCCGCGGTTACGGTGACAACGGCTGGGGCGGTGGCAACCGTGGCTGGGGCTGGTAATTCCAGGGAATATCGGCCATGGAAAACCAAACCACTGAAAAGCCTGAGGTCGTCGAACCTGTGGTGGCAACTCCTGCCGCCACGGCAAAGAAGACCCGCCTTTCAAATCGCGCGAAGAACCGCCTGATATTTGGCATCACGGTGTTGTTGATCGCTCTGTTCGCCTACAACGGCGGTTACCTGCAGAAGGCTGGCAGCAAGGTCAGCGCAGGGATCGCGGCGGTCACGCATTCGCTCGGCTTGGGTGGCACTGCCAAGGCCGAGGACAAGCTGGTCGCTGCCCGCAATGCATTTGCCGCCGGTAACATCCAGGCCTCGATTGAGGGATACCGTGCGTTCATTGCAGCCAATCCGAAGAACATCTCGGCGCATGGTGAGCTTGGCAACGTCCTCTACGCCGTTGGTGCTATTCCCGAGGCAGCTCAGGCTTACTTCGAGGCCGCCAGCCTGGCGGTCGAGCAGAATCAGATCGAAGTCGCCGAAGCCCTAGTTCCGGCTGTCGTCGAAGGCAACCCGATGCTGGCCAACGCGCTGATCGACAAGTTGTTCGATCACCAAGTGCGCAGCAACCAGTCCCAAGACACGCAACCTGCCCAGCAGCAAGCCCAGAAGCAAGGCTGAGTTGCAACCGGAAAGGCCCGGCGCCATTATGGGCCGGGCCTTTGTATGCCACCTGCTCCGCCAAGGTGTGTTTAGCCGGTCTCACCCGCCCACTCAGTGGCTGGTGCCTTCCGACTTGGTGATCTTGTTCCAGACGTTGTACTTGCCGACCGGCTTCTTCATCGGGATACGTTTTACTTCCTTCAGTGTCTCGGCGTCGTAGACGATCAGCGCACCGTCCATGTCCCACAGGCTGGCCAGCACGTATCTGCCGTCCTTGGTGAATTCGACATGAGCGAAGGTCTTGTCCGGCACCGGCTTCAGTTCGGCGACGACTTCCAGCGTCTCCTTGTCGATGACCTGCATGGTGTCCTTGAACTCCTTGCTCATCATCGAATCGGTCCATGCGTAGCGGCTGTTTTCGTGGCTGCGCATGAAAAAGCCGGGGCCGCGCGTCTTGATCTGCTTGACCGTCTGCCAGTTCTGCATGTCGATGATGCTGATCAGGCCTTCGTTCAGGTTCGGCGTCGCCATCACCGGTCGCCCCTGCCAGACCCAGCTGATACCCGAACCGAGATGGGGCATGCCAGGGAGTTCGAGATCGGCAATTTTCTTCCGGGCATCAAGGTTGACGACCTGGCCGGTGACTGCCGCCTTCGAGTCGTTGCGTGAGGCGCCCATCACTTCGTCGTAGCCCTGCGTGAAGTAGAAGTCGTCGAGGTAATCGTCGAGCTGGGTGCGTTGCGGGTTCAGGAACCCAGGCAGGAAAGTGCCTTCGCGGTACTTGAAATCGTGAATCATGCCGGCCGGGATTTCCGGCGCCAGCGGGTTGTACGACACCTCCCACACTTCCTTGACGTCCTTCAATGCCACGACGAAGCTCTGGCGCGGAGAAGCGTCATAAACCGCCGAAACCCGCGAACTCGTCTTGCCGTCCTTGTCGCTGACAGGGATGATTTTCTTCAGGCTCAGATCGGCGTCGAGGATGACCAGCGAATGCGGCAGGTAGTTGGCCACCGCCACCCACTTGCCGTCACCCGACACGGCGGCGTTGCGGGTATTGATGCCGGCCCGCACCTCGGCCACCACTTTGAGGTTCCACAGGTCGAACTTGGTAATCCAGCCATCACGCGAGGCAAAGAACACATAGCGGCCATCCGGCGTGAATTTCGGCCCGCCGTGTAGCGCAAAGCGCGACTGGAAGCGGTGGATCGGTTCGAGGCGGTCGCCATCAAGAATCGACACATGATGGTCGCCGCTTTCGACAACGATGAACAGATTCATCGGGTCAGCATTGAATTGAGGCATGTCCGGCAGGCTGCCCGGCGCGAAATTGACAATGCGCGAGGCGGTGATTTCCTTTTCGCCCCAGACCGGCATCGGCTTGATCGGCGTATAGACATAAGCAACCAGTGCCTTGATTTCCTCGTCATTCAGTTGCTTTCCGAAGCCCTGCATCTGCGTTGCCAGGCGGCCGTCGCGAATAACTTTCTCGGCCTCAGTCTTGCGCAGGCGGGCGAGATTTTCCGGCAGCAGCGCCGGGCCGATGCCACCCAGACGGTCAACACCGTGGCAGGACGAACAATGCTGCTTGAAATTGGCCGCAGTATTGGCAGAATCGTCAGCGGCATCGGCCAGTTGCGCCATGCCGAACATGAAGTAGGCGGCAAACCCCGCCGGAATAAGGATTTTCCAGTTGTTCATAGTCCGATTTCCTCGTCGGAGAGATAGCAGCCCGGATCTTCCGCCCAGGCGTCGCCGGTCATCTGTTGCGCGCGGACACGGGTATTGCCGTTGCAGATCGCAAAGTAGGCGCACTGGCCGCAACGCCCCTTGACCGTCCGCGGATGCTGCTTCAGTCCGGCCATCAGCGGATCGCTGGTATCCGGCCAGATTTGCGAAAATGGGCGGTCCTTGACGTTGCCCAGGTTGTGGTGCCACCACATGGTATCGGGATGCACATTGCCCAGGTTGTCGATGTTGGCGACATTGACGCCCGACGAATTGCCACCCCATTGGCGCAGCTTGGCCTCGACATGCGCCGCCTGTTCGGGAAAGCGCCGGCGCACCCAGTGCAGGAAATAGACGCCGTCGGCGTCGTTGTTGCCGGTCGTGAATTCCTTGTGCAGGCCACGCTGCTGGTATTCCCGGCAAGTATCGAAGAGCAGGTCCATCGCCCAGCGGGTGAGTTGATGCTGGGCGTCGTCCTTGCGGTTTTTGTTGCCGCGTCCGGCGTAGTTCAGGTGTGAGAAATAGAAACGGTCGATGCCTTCGTCCTCGACCAGCTTCAACAAACCGGGCAGATCGTGGGCGTTGTCCTGCGTCATCGTGAACCGGACGCCGATCTTCAGGCCGAGATCGCGGCACAGTCGGATGCCCCTAAGCGAAGCCTCGAAGGCTCCATCGAGCCGGCGGAACTTGTCGTGCGTCTCACGGATGCCGTCAAGCGAGACACCGACGTAATTGAAATCGCACTCGGCGATCTTGTCGATGTTTTGCTCGTCGATCAGCGTACCGTTCGACGACAGTCCGACGTAGAAGCCTTTGGCCTTGGCACGCTTGGCGATGTCGTAGATATCCGGCCGCAGCAGTGGTTCGCCGCCGGAAAGAATCAGCACCGGCACGTGGAAATCCTTGAGGTCGTCCATCACCGTGTAGACCTGTTCGGT
>CAZGPO010000258.1:0-3441 GCA_964527745.1 uncultured Dechloromonas sp. | reverse complement strand
TTGCCCGAGCCGCACCGTCCAGTTGCAGGAGTTGCTCGCCGAATTCGGAAAGTTGCGTTCCGCGGCCGCGCGCCTTGATCACCAACGCCTTGCCGAACTGTTGCTCACAGCGTCGCAGCAGGCCCCAGGCGACGCGGTATGACGTATTCGCCGCGGTCGCCGCGCGTCCCAGAGTGCCCTGCTCGCGCAACGCTTCCAGCAAGGCGAGCAGGCAGCCCGCTTCCTGATCGGACAGGCCAATGCCCAGATCCCAGTTCCAGCGGATCCGGAAAGGTGTTGCGCCAGTACTTGTTGCGGATGGTGACATATATGGACTCACGCAGATTCTACTCTAGGCTCTGTACATGCCGTGGTTTTGGCCTGCCATGTAACGAGCATCAACCGACCCCGAGGAGTTCGCCTTGATCTTCAAAAAACTAATGCTGATCGTTGTTGCCAGTGCCGCCTGTCTTCTGGCACCGGTTGCCAATGCCGAGGAGCATGTCATTACGGTCGCTTCGACGACGTCGACCGAACAGTCCGGACTGTTCGGCTACATCCTGCCGATTTTCGAAAAGGAGAGCGGGATCAAGGTTCGTGTCGTCGCCCTCGGCACCGGCCAGGCACTCGACACGGCGCGGCGCGGCGATGCGGATGTGGCTTTCGTGCACGACAAGGCGGCCGAGGAGAAATTTGTTGCCGAAGGCTCGGGTGTCGAACGCAAGGAGGTGATGTACAACGATTTCGTTCTGGTCGGCCCCAAGGCGGACCCCGCCAAAACTGCAGGCAAGGACATCCTGGAAGGCCTGCGCCGGATCGCCGGCATGGATGCTGCCAGTCGCCCGCCCTTCGTTTCGCGTGGCGACCGCAGCGGCACGCATGCCGCCGAACTGCGCTACTGGAAGGCTGCCGGCGTCGATCTCGACAAGGTCAAGGGCACCTGGTATCGCGATACCGGTTCCGGCATGGGGCCGTCGCTCAATATGGCCTCGTCGGTGAATGGCTACATCCTGACCGATCGCGGTACCTGGCTGTCGTTCAAGAACCGCGGCGATCTGACTATTCTGGTCGAAGGTGATAACAAACTGTTCAACCAGTACGGCGTGATCCTCGTCAATCCGGAAAAGCATCCGCATGTGAAGAAAGCGGACGCCCAGCGTTTCATCGACTGGCTGGTTTCGGCGGCCGGCCAGAAGGCGATTGCCGAATACAAGATTGGCGGCGAACAGTTGTTCTTCCCGAACGCGAAGTCGTAGCGAACAGTTTCGATCAATGGGCGGATGCGCCAATCCGCAAGGACGGCGTCACGGCTTCTGACGTGTGTCTAACATCCGCCCTACCCTATCCGCTGTCTGGCATCTTTTCCGGCATCGCGGTATCTTGAACCCTTGAAAGACCAACCGGGACAAGAACATGCGAAGACTATTCCTTATGGCGCTGCTGCTGGGGCTGATGACCGGTGGCGTGCGCGCCGAGATCGTCGATCTGGTCAGTTGCACCGACGTCAATGGCCGGCTGGTGCGGGGAAAGCCGGATCCTTCGCTGGGCACGATAGCCGCCACGGGATTTGACGGCGACCAGCGCGTCATTCGCTACAACCCCGAACTGCTACCCCAATTGTCGGTGCTGGCGCGGCAGTTCTTTTTCGCCCAGGCGTGTGCCAAGCTCGCCCTTGGCGAAGCACCCGGCACCGAATTGGCGCCGGATAGGGCGCACCAGGCCGATTGTGTCGGCGTGAACATCCTCGAGACATCGGGATTGCTCAAGCAACAAGCGATGCTCCGGACGCTGGAGACCGAGCTGACATTTTCCGACGAGCAGTGGGCACAACTTCCCGGGCCGCGCCGCGAATTCAATCTGACGGCCTGCCCGCGAAAAAGCGGCATCAAGATACCGCTGGCGACGCCGCCAACGGCAAACAAGATTGAGTCGAATGCCTGTATCAGGGCCTGTGGCGACCGCCTGTTTGCCTGCAAGAGCGGTTGTCTCGACAGCTTCGAACAATGCGTCGCCGCCTGCAAGACCCGTTAACTCGCCACCAGATTCGTGCGGCTCGCGCATTTGCCGGCACCCGGTAAAATTTGCCTGATTTTTTGCGTCGACCGCAACAGCTGGTAGCATCAACGCCGCCCTCTGGAGGATGTAAGGCAGGGGGCTATATCGACGGAGGTTTCCCCTGTGAATATTGGTTTCATTGGTCTCGGCCTCATGGGCCGCCCCATGGCGCTGCATCTGGCGCGGGCTGGCCACACCCTGCATCTCTGGGCACGGCGTCCGGCTTCGCTCGAGCCGTTCAAGGATGTGCAAGCCAAGGTGCATGACTCGCCTGCCGAGTTGGCGAAGCATGTCGAGATTGTCTTCACGATGGTTGCCGATGCACCTGACGTGGAGGCCGTGACGCTAGGCGAAAACGGAATTGCCGCTGGTGCCGGGTCGGGCCTGATCGTCGTCGACATGAGCACGATCAATCCCAATGCAGCCCGTGAAATCGCTGTCGGTCTGGCCGCGAAGGGTATCGAATTCATCGATGCGCCGGTGTCGGGTGGCGAAACCGGCGCGATCAATGCGGCGCTGACCATCATGGCCGGCGGCAAGCCGGAGGTATTCGAGAAGGTCAGGCCGCTGTTCGAGAAAATGGGCAAATCGGTGACGCTGATCGGCGACAGCGGCGCCGGGCAGGTGGCCAAGGCCTGCAACCAGATTCTCACCGGCGTTGGCGTGGCGGCGGTTGCCGAAGCCTTCAATTTCGCGGCGCAGAGTGGCGTCGATGCAGGCAAGGTACGCGAGGCGCTGCTTGGAGGTTTCGCCTATTCGCGGGTTCTCGAGAATCACGGCCAGCGCATGCTCGACCGCAACTTCAAGCCTGGCTTCAAGGCCTGGATGCACCAGAAGGACTTGCGCATCGTCATGGAAGAAGCGCACCGCCTCGGCCTGATGCTACCGGCTGCGGCAGCGACCGCGCAGCTGTTCAACGCGATTGTCGGCAGCGGGATGGGCGAGGACGATTCAATCGCCGCGCTCAAGCTTCTTGAAAAAATCTCAAAGTCCGAATGAAGCTGGGTTTTATCGGACTCGGCGGCATGGGCCGCCCGATGGTCCAGCATCTGCTGGCGGCAGGGCACGAGCTTGTCGTCTGGAGCAGGCGTCCCGAAGCCGCCGATCCCTTGCTCGCGCTCGGTGCGCGCCGGGTCAGCAATCCTGGTGAGTTGGCCGCTGCCAGCGAAATGGTGTGCACCAATGTCACCGGCAACGCCGATGTCGTCGGTCTGGCAGGGCAGATTCTGGAAGGCTTGGCGCCGCATGGTGTCCATATCGACTTTTCCACCATCGCGCCGTCCGTCGCCCGCGATATCGCAGCCCACTATGCCGCGTGCGACCGCCACTTCGTCGATGCCCCGGTGTCCGGCGGCACGGCGGGCGCGCAGGCAGCGACGCTATCCATCATGTGGGGCGGAAATGCGG
>CAZGPO010000257.1:3013-3462 GCA_964527745.1 uncultured Dechloromonas sp. | reverse complement strand
GCTTGCGCCGCTCATGAAGTTGTTCCAGCGTTTGTTTTCTTGCGTTCTCTTTTTCCATCGAAATCAGACACCAAAAAATACAATAAGTTCATATTTCATCGGGCCTTATCTATAAAAACCGGAAGGCCGGAATCTTCAACGAGAACCTTTCAACTGGAGAAATCATCATATATGGCGCAGCGTTACTGGTCCTCTTACCCCTCTGGGTCGTACTTGCAGCGTTAGGAGGTGGTGCTGGGGGACGCTAGCTTGTCTATCAAGTCAGGCTCAGTGATTCACGAAGACACAGTCTCATGGCTCCGAAACAACTTTGCAATTCATTGATCTCGTTGTCGGGAGTAGTTCTTCTAACCTTGGAACCCGTCGTCAGCAGTGAATCGCATAACAGACCTTGATTGCCACGAAAGGCGAATGACTCTTCAGGGTCGGAAGGGTGAGTAGCCATTTTC
>CAZGPO010000257.1:0-3003 GCA_964527745.1 uncultured Dechloromonas sp. | reverse complement strand
CATGGGCCATCGAGACAACGAAAGTCTGTTCTGGGTCGCTATGCAGAGGTTTACATAGCGACCCCTATGCGCACACCCCAACTATGCGCACATACCCTGAGGATCGCAGCGCCGGCCGCTGTTCAGGCCGGTGGTGCTGCGCATAGTTATAGCGTCTGTAGGAATCGCATGAGTGAATCCGACGCCTGATACCGACGTATCCGTGTGTCGGGTGGCTCCAGTCGGGCGAGCGCCTTCTCCTTCATTGCGAGATCGGCTTCGACGTAGCGATGGGTGGTCGTCGCGCTCTCGTGCCCGAGCCATAGCGCGATCACGTTGAAGGGGACGCCCGACTGCAACAGGTGCATTGCCGTGGTGTGGCGCAGTACGTGCGGCGAGACCCGCTTCTTGAGGAGGCTGGGTTCTTGAACAACCGCGCGAGCAACAGCGAGATGCAGACGCTGAGCGACGTTGGATCGGGACATCGCTCGCCCATCGCGGTTGGGCAGCAGGGCGGCTTCGCCGCGAAGCATCGGGTTCAGCCGCAGCCAGGCGCGAATCTCCACGACAGTGCGAGCCCACAACGGCACTGATCGCAGCTTGCGCCCCTTGCCGTGCAGATGAACGCAGGCGGCGCCGTCAAGGACGACGTCGACCACGCGCACGCCAATGATCTCGGAGACCCGCGCGCCGGTGTTGTAGAGCATGGCCAACAACAGATGGTCTCGCTGCGAAGACCAGCTTTCCCCGGGCTGCCCCAGCACCGCGACCATCTCCTCCCGCGTGAGGTAGCCCAACATCGGCCGCTCGAAGCGTTTCATTGGAACCCCCAGTGCCCGCTCGACCACATGCAGCGAGGTCACGTCGCGCCGGCCGGCGAATTTCAGGAACGCACGCAGCGCGGTCAGTCTCAGGTTGCGGCTGCGAACCCCGTTATGCCGCTCCCGCTCCAGGTGATCCAGGAACGCCAGGATCAGTTCGGGCCGGATGTCGATCAATTGCAGGCGGGTCGGCGTCTTGCCCAGCTGGTGGCTGGCGAACTCCAGGAACAACCTTAAGGCGTCGCGGTAGCAAGCCACCGTGCGTGGGCTGACCGCCCGCTGTGCGACCAGATGCTCGGTGAAGAATTGTTGCACCAGCGCGGCGAACGACGGCGGATTGGGTGCGGTGGCGTTACGCATGGCGCACCTCCGACAGTGACATGAACGTCTCGAATCGCCCTGCGGCCAGCGCCATCAACTCCGGCACCGCCGAGAGATACCAGTAGGTGTTGGTTATCATCGCGTGCCCGACGTAGGTCGACAGCGATAGCATCGCTTGATCGACGTCCACCCCCTGTGCCTGCCATAGCACGATGCGGCGCACGACGAAGGTGTGCCTCAGGTCATGGATGCGCGGGGCATGGTGGGCGCCGCGGTTGCGCCAGCCCATCCGTTCGCGCAACTCAATGAAGACGCGACGCACTTGCCGGTCGCCCAGGGGCATTCCCTGCCGACGACCTCGCGTGCCGACGAAGAAGGGAGCCTCGTCCTGTGCGGATATGCCGGCCAGATCACGCCGCCCGCGATAAACGCGCAGGGCTTCCACGGTGCTCGAATGCAGGGGAATCTGGCGCGATTTGCCGAACTTGGCCAAGTGAATGGTGAGCATTCCCTGCTTGAGGTCGACGTCGGCGTTGGTCAGCGCCAGCGCCTCGGAAATCCGCATCCCGGTACTGGCAAGCAGGCCGAACAACGTCTCGTAGACGATGCCGCGCAGACCAGGCGCAGGCCCAAGCTGCCGCGCAGCGGCCAGCAGGTCGATGATCTCCTGCTCACTGTAAATATGTGGCGCCTGCCGCTCGGGTAGACGACCGAAGATGGCATCGGCGGGAACCTCGCATCCCGGCTCGAACTGGAGTAGCCAACGCATGAAGGAACGCAGCAACTTCAGCCGACGTGCCCAGGTTCGGGGATCACTGCTGGCGTAGCGGTCGGAGCGCGCCCAGTCAGCCATGACTTCAACGGTGATCGGGCCAACATGGCCGACGGCGTGGACATGGCGGGCGAAGCTGCGCAGGGCATAAGCCTGGGTGCGTGCGGAGAAGCCCAGACGGTGACGTTCATCCAGATAACGCTCGACCAGCGCTTGCAGGGTGGTGTCCGGGTTCATGCTGCGCTCCCCGGCCACGGCAGGGCGACCGCGGTGAGTTTGCGGCTGTCGAGCTTGGCGTAAATCATCGTGGTGTTGAGCGAGCGGTGGCGCAATACGTCGGCCACCTCCTTGAGCGAAGCGCCGCCTGCCAGCAACCGGTTGGCCATAGTGTGGCGCAGCAGGTGCGAGCGGGTATAGGGCAATCCGGCACGCGCGAAGGCCTGGCGAATCGCCTTGCGTACGAGGTCCGGTCCGACGGGTTCGCCGCGCGGCGTGTGGTGGCGGACGAAGACCGCGCGATTGCGGGTCTTGGGGCGCTCCTGCTCCAGGTAAGCCGCGATGGCCGCGCCGGTGGTCGCTGGCAGCGGCAGAACGTCTTCACGGCGGCCCTTGGTGTGGGGCAGCGTAATCGTGCCAGCACGCCAGTCGATGTCGTCGAGACTGATGTGGGCGATTTCGCCGCTACGAAGTCCGAGATCCAGAGCGCAGCGCACGATGGCGTCGGCGCGTCGCAGTGAGCGGCCCGGTTTGCCAAGCGAGCCGACCAGTTGTTCGACTTCCTCGGCCGTGAGCGTCTTGGGAAGCGAGGACAACTGCCAGTTGGCCGGGTAGGACAGCACGCCGATCAACCCATGCACCGGATCGCCCAGGGAACCGCGGTAGCGGAAGTACCCGCGTAGCGACGCAATCACCGTGCCGGCACTTGCCGGTTTGCTGTAAAGCTTGGCCTGTTGTGCGAAGAAGTCGCGAACCTGGTCAGGCTCGATCGCGGTGATATCGATGGCAGCATCGCCGAAGCAGGATGCCAGCAGCCGTCCCACACTCCGCAAGGCCATTTCCCGAGTCTTGGGTGCCAAACCGCGCACATGGTCCATGTAAGCATCGTAGCGG
>CAZGPO010000256.1:0-3473 GCA_964527745.1 uncultured Dechloromonas sp. | reverse complement strand
AGTGACGAACTGCACAAGGCACTGGCTGGCGTCCGCGCCGAAATCGACGTCATCGACGCCGAATTGCTGCGCCTGCTCAACCAGCGCGCCCGCTGCGCCCAGAAAGTCGGCGCGATCAAGGCAGAACATGGCGAAGCGGGGCATATCTATCGCCCCGAGCGCGAGGCGCAGGTTCTGCGCCGCCTGCAGGAGGCGAATCCCGGCCCGTTGCCGAGCGAGAACATCACCTTCTTCTTCCGTGAGGTCATGTCGGCTTGCCTGGCGCTGGAAGAACCGCTGGGCATCGCCTTCCTCGGCCCGCTCGGCACCTTTTCCGAATCGGCGGCGACCAAGCACTTCGGCCACGCGGCGCGCCTGCTGCCGCAGGTTTCGATCGACGACGTTTTCCGCGAGGTCGAGTCCGGCCACGCGCAATACGCGGTGGTTCCCGTCGAGAATTCGACCGAAGGCGCGATCGGCCGCACGATGGACCTGCTGCTGGCGACCCCGCTCAGTATTTGCGGCGAACTGGTACTGCGCATTCACCAGCACCTGCTGTCCAACGAGGCGGATCCGGGCGGGATCTCCAAAGTCTATTCACATGCCCAGTCACTGGCGCAGTGCCACGAATGGTTGAACCGCATGCTGCCTAACGCGCAGCGCATCCCGGTCGGCAGCAACGCGCAGGCGGCGCAGAATGCCGCGGCGGAAGCCGGCACGGCGGCGATCGCCGGCGAAGCCGCTGCCGCCCGCTACAAGCTGCCGCGTCTCGCCGAAAACATCGAGGACGAACCGAACAACACGACGCGCTTCCTGGTGCTTGGCAAGCATGACGCCGGGCCGTCGGGCCGCGACAAGACGTCGCTGATCATGTCGGCGCCCAATCGCACCGGCGCCCTGCACGAACTGCTGTTGGCCTTCGCCCATGCCGGGGTTTCGATGTCCCGTCTGGAATCGCGTCCGGCCCGTCATGCACTATGGGAATATGTGTTCTACGTCGATATCGATGGCCATCGCGACGACCCGGCGGTCAAGACCGCGCTCGACGAACTCGCCGCGCGCGCCGCTTATCTGAAAGTCCTCGGGTCCTACCCGGTGGCGGTTTATTGACCTGCTACACTGCATTCAGACTGTACTGATCCGGAGATCTCAATGCCGACTATTAGCATGTTCTACGGAATCGTCATCAGCATGTATTTCTTTGATGATGAGCGCCACAAACTGCCGCATATCCACGCCAAATATCAGGGGCAGGAAGCATCGTTCTCAATCCTCGATGGCGAACTTTTGATTGGTGCCTTTCCTCCCAATAAAACTCGATTAGTGCAGGCCTGGATAGAAATTCAACGTGAATCTCTGTTGGCCGACTGGGAACTCGCCATGACCGGCGAAGCGTTGTTTCCGATTGACCCTCTTCGTTGATCATGGCATCTGTCATCAAAGTCATGGCCCTCGAGCCTTTTCGCCTCGAACTCTGGTTCGACGATGGGGTCCATCGAGTTTTTGATGTCCGTCCCTATCTCGACAAGGGTGTATTCAAGCGCCTCAAGGATCCTGTGTTTTTCAGGCAAGCCTATGTGGCATTGGATACCGTCTGTTGGCCAGGGGGGCTTGATATAGCCCCGGAAACGCTCTACGACCGGTCGATACCAGTTTAATTGTTAAGGTTTATTCATGTCTCTCCAAGATCAATCCCTCTCCTACGTCCGCGCCATTTCGCCCTACCAGCCGGGCAAGCCGATCACCGAGCTGGCCCGCGAGATGGGCATCCCGGTCGAGAAAATTCTCAAACTGGCTTCCAACGAAAATCCGCTGGGCATGAGTCCAAAGGCGAAAAAGGCGGTCGAAGCGGCGATCGGCGGCATCGCGCGTTATCCTGACCAGTTCGAGCTGATCAGGGCCGTCGCCAAACGTTGCGGTGTGATGCAGAGCCAGATCGTCCTCGGCAACGGCTCCAACGACGTGCTCGACCTGATCGCCCGCGTTTTCCTGGCGCCGGGCCGCTCGGCGGTTTTCGCGCAGCATGCCTTCGCGGTTTACCCGCTCGCTACGCTGTCGACCGGGGCAGCGCTGATTTCGACGCCGGCGAAGAACTATGGCCATGACCTGGCCGCCATGCGCGCCGCAGTCCGTCCGGACACGCGCATCGTCTGGATCGCCAACCCGAACAACCCGACCGGCAACTTCCTGCCTTACCCGGAAGTGCGCGCCTTCCTCGAAGCGGTGCCAAAGGATGTGGTCGTCGTCCTCGACGAGGCTTACAACGAATACCTGCCGCCGGCCGAGCGGGTCGATACGGCAGCGTGGATCGCGGATTTCCCCAATCTGGTGGTCACCCGCACCTTCTCGAAGATTTTCGGCCTGGCCGGCCTGCGCGTCGGTTATGCGCTGGCGTCCGCCGAAATCGCCGACCTGATGAACCGCGTGCGCCAGCCATTCAATGTCAACAACCTGGCGATTGCGGCAGCCATCGCCGCACTTGACGACCACCTGTTCGTCGCCGAAAGCTACGAACTCAACCGGCGCGGCATGGAGCAACTCGTCGGTGGCCTCAAGCGGCTGGGACTGGAGCATATTCCCTCGCACGGCAACTTCGTCACTTTCAAGGCGGGCGATGGCGCGGCGGTCAACCAGAAACTGCTGAAGCAGGGCGTCATCGTCCGCCCGATCGGCGGCTACGGCCTGCCGGAATGGCTGCGCGTGACCATCGGCACCGAACCGGAGAACGTCCACTTCCTCGAAGCGCTGGAGAAGGCGCTCTGAGAAGAGCTTGCCATGTTGCATGTAACACCTGGCGGGCATATAGTGTTGCATGTAACGAAAGGAGGTTTCTTATGGCATCACCGGTCACCGCAAGAGTTCAAAAGCGCCGCGACGTAATGCGGGCAGCGGGTTTGCGCCCGATCCAGATCTGGGTTCCCGATACCCGGTTGCCATCGTTTGCCGAGGAGTGTCGCAGGCAATCCGGCCTTGCCGCGCAGGCTGACCGGGCCGACCCGGCGCTTCTCGATTTCCTCGATGATGCCCTGGTCGATGTCGATGGCTGGTCGGCATGAAGCGTGGAGATCTGGTGAGCATCGCCGTCCAGGGAGATTTCGGAAAGCCGCGCCCGGCGCTGGTGATCCAATCCAACAATTTCGACAGCCATGCCACGGTGACCGTCCTGTTGGTTTCCAGTGCCTTGGTCGATGCGCCGCTGTTCCGCATCACCGTGCACCCGACTCCCGGCAACGGGTTGCAGAAGCCGTCGCAGATCATGGTCGATAAGGCAATGACCGTGAAGCGGGACAAGATTGGCGCTACCTTTGGCAGTCTTGACTCGATCCACATGCTGGAGATTGAGCGATGCCTGGCGGTTTTCCTCGGAATTGCAAAATGATGTTCGCCCAGATGCCAAGTGGAAATCGTGACTTCTTTCCGGGAGATTCCTGAATGCCGGAATTCGGCAAGATCGTCGTCTTCGGCACCGGCCTGATCGGCGGCTCCTTCGCGCT
>CAZGPO010000255.1:0-3484 GCA_964527745.1 uncultured Dechloromonas sp. | reverse complement strand
GACGCTCCTGCCCCTCTCCTTTTATCAAAAAGCGATTGAATTTCAAAAGAAGTTTAAAAAAGCCGGTATGGAAATTAAAAATACTTTTCCCGCGTCAGTTTCAAAATCGAGCGCGGCGAGATTTTCGGCTTCCTCGGCTCGAATGGCTGTGGCAAGACGACGACGATGAAGATGCTGACCGGCCTGCTGCCGCCCACCGAAGGCGTGGCGAAGCTGTTCGGCAAGGCGGTCGATGCCGGCGATCTCGAAACGCGCAAGCAGGTCGGCTACATGTCGCAGTCCTTCTCGCTGTACGGCGAACTGACGGTGCGTGCCAACCTCGATCTGCACGCGCGGCTCTTCCATCTGCCGGACGACCGGCGCGCCCCGCGCATCGCTGAGCTGATGCAGCGTTTCGGGCTGGAACCCTACGCCGACAAGGCCGCCGCCGAACTGCCGCTGGGCATCCGCCAGCGCCTGTCGCTGGCCGTGGCGGTGGTGCATGAACCGAAGTTGCTGATCCTCGACGAGCCGACTTCCGGCGTCGATCCGGTGGCGCGCGATGAATTCTGGGCGCTGCTGGTCGAGTTGTCGCGCCAGCAGGGCGTCACCATCTTCATCTCGACGCACTTTATGAACGAGGCCGAGCGTTGCGACCGCATTTCGCTGATGCACGCCGGCAAGGTGCTGGCCAGCGACACGCCGGCCGGCCTCTGCGCGGCACGCGGCCAGCCGAATCTTGAGGCGGCTTTCATCAGCTATCTGGAAGAGGCGACAGGGGTCGAAAAAGCGCCTGCTGCACCCCAAGGGCACTTCCAGCGGGGCGCGGTCGACCCCGAAAAACAGGCAAAAATGGAGGTCGACCGCAGCAGCAACAAAGGCGGGCCAAGCGCCTTCAGCGCCCGCCGCCTGCTCGGCTACGCCTACCGCGAGGCGCTCGAACTGCGCCGCGACCCGATCCGCCTGGCTTTCGCCTTGCTCGGCTCGGTGTTGCTGATGTTCGTGCTCGGCTTTGGCATTTCGCTCGATGTCGAAGGGCTGCGCTTTGCCGCGCTGGATCGCGACCAGTCGCCGGAAAGCCGCGCCTACATCCAGAACATTGACGGTTCGCGCTATTTCATCGAGCGCCCGCCGATTGTGGACGACGCCGATCTCGACCGCCGCATGCGAAATGGCGAGCTGGCGCTGGCCATCGACATTCCCGCCGATTTCGGCCGCGATTTGCGGCGCGGCCACTGGCCGGAAATCGGCGTCTGGGTCGATGGCGCCATGCCGTATCGCGGCGAAACCGTGCGCGGCTACATGCAGGGCATGCACCTGCAATACGTGCAGCAGATCATCCGCGAGGCGACCGGCGTCGAGACGGCCTACCCGGTCAATATCGTTTCCCGCTACCGCTACAACCAGGATTTCAAGAGCATCTACGCGATGGTGCCGGCAGTGATTCCGATCCTGCTGATCTTCATCCCGGCCATCCTGATGGCGCTCGGCGTCGTGCGCGAGAAGGAACTCGGCTCGATCACCAACCTTTACGTGACGCCGGTGACGCGCCTTGAATTCCTGCTCGGCAAGCAGTTGCCGTACATCGTCGTGGCGCTCATCAGCTTCGTGCTGCTAGTCATCCAGTCGCAACTCATGTTCCATGTGCCGATCAAGGGCAGCCTGCTGGCGCTGAGTTTCGGCGCTTTTCTGTACGTGATCGCCACCACCGGCTTCGGCCTGTTGATCTCGACCTTCACCAGCACGCAGATCGCTGCGCTGTTTGGTACGGCGATCCTGACCATCCTGCCTACCGTCAGCTTCTCCGGGCTGACGACGCCGGTGGCGGCGCTGGAAGGGGCGAGTTACTGGATTGGCCAGTTCTTCCCGGCCAGCTATTTCCTGATCATCAGCCGTGGCACCTTCACCAAGGCGCTCGGCTTCGCCGACCTCTGGCCGCAGTTCATCGCGCTGGCCTGCTTCATTCCGGTGTTGACGGCGCTGTCGGTGGCGCTGCTCAGGAAGCAGGAGAAATAGCCATGCGCTTCGTGACGCTGTCCAACATCTACCGCTTGGGCTTGAAGGAGTTGCAAAGCCTGCGCGCCGACAAGGTGCTGCTGATCCTGATCTGCTGGGCTTTTTCGGGCGCCATCTACACGGCGGCGACCGGCGCCTCGCAGGAGCTGCGCAATGCGCCGGTGGCCGTGGTTGACGAAGACCAGTCGCCGTTGTCGCGGCGTATCGTCGGCGCGTTTTACCCGCCGTATTTCCGTCCACCGCAACAGACGACACTGGCCGAACTGGACAAGGGCATGGATTCCGGGCGCTACAACTTCACGCTGGTCATCCCGCCCAACTTCCAGCATGACGTGGAAACCGGCCGTAAGCCGGACATCCAGCTTAATATCGACGCGACGATCATGAGCCAGGCCTTTATCGGCGCCACCTACATCAAGACCATCGCGCTCGGCGAAGTGAACGAATACCTGACCGGCACCCGCGACAGTGCCGAATCGCCGATCAAGCTGACCACCCGTGTGCGCTTCAACCCCAACCTGATCGGCGTCTGGTTCGGCGGCGTCATGGAGGTGATCAACAACGTCACCATGCTGACCATCATCTTGGTCGGCGCCGCCTTCATCCGCGAACGGGAACACGGCACCATCGAACACCTGCTGGTGATGCCGCTGACGCCCTTCGAGATCATGATGGCCAAGATCTGGGCCAACGGGCTGGCGGTGCTGATTGGTGTCACGTTTGCGCTGCTGGTGATGGTGCAGCAGGTGTTGAAAGTGCCGATTGCCGGCTCGCTGCCGCTGTTCCTGGCGGCGGCCGCCTGCTACCTGTTTGCGGCGGCCTCCATCGGCATTTTCCTCGGCACACTGGCCCGCTCGATGCCGCAGTTTGGCTTGCTCGTCATTCTCAGCATCATTCCGCTGTTAATGCTTTCCGGCGGCGTCTCGCCGCGCGAGAGCATGCCGCAGCTAGTGCAGAACATCATGCTGGCTGCGCCGACCACTTACTTCGTCCGCCTGGCGCAGGCCATCCTCTACCGGGGTGCAGGCTTCGACGTGATCTGGCGCGATCTGCTGGCCATGACCGGCGTCGGCGCCTGCTTCTTCACGGTGGCGCTGCTACGCTTCCGCAAGGCGGTGACGCAGACGCAGGTTTGAATCAGACGCCGTTTGAAGCCTCTAAGCGCATCGTAAATCTGGCAGGCTTTCTCGCAACCGCTCACAGTGGGCATTTCCGAACAGGCCAAGCCGTTTGGTATTAAGCTTGAGACTCTGGCTGACAGGTTTATGACCAGCAACCGGCCATATCACTTTCAATTGTCATCAGGCCGGATTGGGTCGGGACGCGAAATTCCCCTCTCCGAGTTCATCGCCGTAAAGCCGCCGTTGGAGTTTCGCTTCCCGGAAGCAGCCGTTCGCCACTGAGTGCGGCCGACCCCAAGCGGTCGATCAGCGCTCTCCAAACCGGCCAGTCAGCCAAGTCCATGTTCTGCAAACTGGAATGCTCCGAA